>JBOGHY010000101.1:0-18661 GCA_050742375.1 Acidimicrobiales bacterium
GCCGACAAGTTGTCGCCCGAGCGGGGCCAGTACGCCTTCACCCAGTCGCTTCTAAGGTCGGTCGCCTACGACACCTTGAGCAGGGGAGAGCGAAAGACCCGCCACCTAAGAGCAGCCGAGAGCCTCCGGCTGTCCTTCCCAGACCACGGAGCAGAGGTCATAGAGGTCATCGCCTCCCACCTTTATGACGCCTACGGCGCCTCTAGTAACGACAAGGACGCCAACGAGCTAAGAAAACAGGCCGAGGACGCCTACTACCAAGCAGCAGAAAGAGCCGAGTCGATCGGTGCGCCCGATGCCGCCGAGGCTTCCTACCTAAGAGCAGCCGAGCTCAGCACCGACGAGGCCAGAAGGGCCGAGGCGAACCTCAAGGCCGGCCAGATGGCCTACCTCAGCGATGAGCACGAGCGGGCCCTTTCCCACTTCGAGGAGGCCCTATCGGCTCACCGCCTCGCCCACCGGGACGTCGAGGCGGCAAGGGCGACCGCGCTCTTCGGGAGAGCACTCAACTCACTTGGCCGGGTCGAGGAGGCGATCTCTGTCCTTCGAGAGGCCCTAGCCTCCCTCGACTTCGACAAAGCCCCCCCTGTTGTAGTCGCAGAGCTGCAAGTTTCTTTGGCACATGGCCTTAGCTTCTCGGGACATGGCGGCGAGGCTGCAGAGCCGCTCGATCAGGCACTAAGGCTTGCCCAACACTACGAGCTCGCAGAACCGCTCGCCGGAGCGCTCTTGACCAAGGGTTCCCTCCTCTACGGGCAGGGCCGTCTCGAGGAGGCACGGCTCTTCTACGAGGGCAGCCTCTCCGTTGCGAGACGCCACGGTCTCACCCGGGAGGAGATAATGGCGGAGAACAACTTGGCCGACCTGTGCATGACCTACGACCTCCCTGGAGCAGAAGAGCACTGCCGGGCCGGGCTGGAGCTTGCCCGGCAAAGGGGCGCTCGGGGGCAGGAGTACTTCGCGGCACAGAACCTCATGTATGTGCTCGTGATGGACGGGCGCCTGGAAGAGGCCTACCGCCTTGGGACCGAGTTGTTACAGACAGGAGCCCATGGGCTCTCGGGCGCAACCTTGCACGGGCGACTCGCGCACATCGATGTCCTTCGGGGCGACAGCGAGGCCGCCCGCTCCCATCTCTCCTCTACTGAGGCGCTGGCCACAAGTGAGGACGCGCAAGCTCGGGCCATGTACGCGAACGTGGAGAGCACGGTCGCCCTCTCGGAGGGGGACTTCGGCCGAGCCCTCGGCGCGGCCCTTAGAGCGATCGACGGCGCCCTCAAAGACGGCCTCTCGCTCGCCCACGAGGTCGTCCGTCTCGGTGTCCCGGACGCCATCGACGCAGCGCTTTCTAGTGGCAATCTCGGCGAGGCCGACCGCCTCGCAGAGCTCTTTAGCAGCCGCCCGCCGGGCGAGGTCCCTCGGTTCCTTCGAGCCCAGCTACGGCGCGCCCGGGCCCTGCTTGCAGCTGCGAGGGGGAACGACGAAGAGGTTGAAGAGGGCCTCTTGGCGGCACAGGCGGTGTTCGAGGACCTCGGCTATCCCTACTGGACCGCCCGCGCCGAGCTCGACATTGCGAGGTGGCTGGCGGCAAGAGGCAACGCCTTTGAGGCGGCGAGGTACGCCGACAAGGCGGCGGCGGCATTCGAGGTGCTCGGGGCGGGGCCGATGCTTGCCCAGGCCCGGGCTCTTCCCGAGGCCGGCGTTGTCACCTCGCTCGGCGGCGTCGAGCCGCTTACGACAAGCTGAGCGCTCGTTGCCCTGGAACGGCGCTGAGCCCGCTTGCGTTGTCCGTTGTTGAGCACGCCCGGGTGTTCAGTGTCGAGATCCTCAGAACCCAGGGCCGTTCGGCCGGTTTGTCGGCTGCCCGCTCCTAGTCCCGGCGCGGCTCCGGGCCGTCCGTCCCCGGGCCGTCCGTCCCCCCCTCCCGCCCGTCCGTAGGTCTCCCGCCGGGTCGCCTCCCGTGCGGCGTCGTCGGTGGTGGCTGGCTGGCCTGGCTGGCTTGTGTGCGGGTCGTTGGCGGCCCGGTTGTGCGCGTTCGGCGTGCTGTTCCGGCCCGTTCCCCTCTCTCCCAGACTTCTGTGGCGTCGCTACGCTGAAGCCAGAGTGCATTCCCATCGATCCGACGAGCGGTGACGGCTCCAGTAGAGGCAGGGACATGAGGAAGGTTATGGTGGCGCCTCATCGCCGATGGACCAGTGCCGAGAGCGTGGTTCGCCTCTCGGGCGCTCGGGGCGGGGCTATGGGGCGCATCCCACGAAGTTGGTCAAAGTAGCACCGCTGTAGTTTGGGGCAGTCGCGAAGGGAGCCGGACAACCTAGGAGCTGTTAGTCCAGCGATGCGAGTAACGTAGCGAGGGCACCAGTCGTCAGGACCGAGGCGGCGTCAGTCCAGGTTCAGAGGTGGAATAGCTACGTTGCCTTCGCCCTGTGCGCCCCTTGTTGTCCCGCCCCTCCGTCGGTCTTAGAATCCTGAACTTCCGATATGAAATTCGAACGCACAAAGCGGTTCCCGGAACAGGTACCGGCACAGTAGGTCCGCTTGGCCTTCGTGTCGGCTCTGCCCCGCTTCGGTTGAAAAGGAGGCCACGATGGATAACCAATTCTCTGGCACCAAGCGAACAAGCTCCAGGCCCAACAAGTCTCGGCGGATCGCCCTTCGTTGGCTGGGCGCGCTCAGTGTGGCTGTTGTGGCTGCTGTGGGGTTCCCGTCGGCCAATGCGACATCTAGTCCATCGGGGACCCCCCAGTCATCACCGCCACCAGCCGTCGCACTAGCCCAAGCGCAGTCCCAGCTCTCTGCCCTGATCGCCACGGCCGATGACCGGGGCCAAGCATTACTCGATGACGCCGTGTCGCAACTTGGTGCCGCCACTCCCCTTAACGGAACCGGCGCCAGTGTTAGCTCGCTGTGGGCTGACTACCAGGATCTCAACCTGCCAGTTCCTCCGCCCTACGGTGAGACGGTCTTCACCTCCACCGAAGCAGCGGCCAGCGATCTGGTGAGCCTCATGTCTGACCCGACTGTGTCGCGGAGCGCCTTGCAGGACGTGGGAGACGCCATTCTCCAAGCTGACCAGACGATCGCCAACGACGTCATGCGTCAGGGCAGTAACCAGCCATCTTGGAACGGGTCCCAGTTCGGCCCCCGTGCTCCGGCACAGATCGCCGCCGATGAGTCCCAGTGGGAGCACAGCTATAAGGACCTGGGCAACGAGATCACTCAGGTCGTGACGAGTGTGCCCCAGTCCACGATCGACCAAGCTGCCGAGTACCTTTTGGAGTCACCGATCGCAGCCCCTACGGCGGCACCTTCACAAGGTACGGGCCCCGAGTTGACTGCCAATGGCAAGCCAGAGTTCTTCTACTTCGGTGCCGAAGGTTGCCCCTACTGCGGGATTGAACGCTGGTCGATGATCGTGGCACTTTCCCAGTTCGGACAGTTCTCGCCTCTGGCCCTCGACGTGTCCTCGACTATTGATGTCTATCCAGGAACTAGTACGCTCACCTTCGACGGCTCCACCTACAGCAGCCCGTATCTCTCCTTCGTCCCGGTCGAGGGCTTCACGAACCAACCTCCTTCGGCTACGGACACGGGCCCCGGGGGTGACTGTTCTTACTCGCCGGGAAAGGGGCCGTGGGGAACACTGCAGGATCTCTCCTCCGACCAACAAGCGCTCATTGCTCAGTACGACCCGAGCTGCAGTTTCCCCTTCCTGGATGTGGCCAATAAGTGGATCACACCCTTTTCTGCATATTCCGACCCACAGGCCATTCAGGGGATGTCCTGGCAGTCGATAGCCGACGCCCTCGCGAACCCGGCCTCTGAAGTGGCCCAGTCCATCGACGGCGCCGCGGTGATCCTGACAGGCGAGATCTGTGAGGTCACAGGCGAGCAGCCATCGACTGTGTGCGACGCCAATGCCGTCCAGCAGTGGCAGACAAGTTTCCCGTGATCCTAGCCCTCCGGATATGGTCACTGCATTGCCTAGTGGATCCTCCGCCAGTCTTCCTGGGAGAACAGTACAGAATACGGAGGCTCGGTAGACGGTCATAGAAGGCGTCCTTGAGTAGGTCTACATTCACGCCCATTGCCCCGAGCCGAGCATGCCATAGGTGATAGCATCGACAGGGCCGTCTGGTGAGACGTACCGCTCCTCTGTCTCCTCAAAGTCCTCTCCGAGCACGGCAGCGAACTCGGCACGCTTCACGTCCGGCGCCGACTCACCACCGGGGACCTGGTCGGCGAGTTCCAGACCGCCCTGGACGCGGTGAGCGCAGCGGACCCGGGTGAGGTCAAGCCTGGCGACGTAGCGGGGCTACACAACGCTGATGGCCCCTGACGCGCGAAACCCGATAGTCCAATCGTCCGGATGGCCATCGGGTCCACTTCCTGAAGCTCAACGCAACAGGCACCATTCGGGATACCACCGGCCCGCTTCCCCGCAAGCACGGAAATCGGAGCCCCGACCAGCCGGGTTTCGGTCAGGCGGTGGATCGGCGTTGGGGCCCGGGTCCGGTAGCACCCATTCGCCGTCGGACACGTCTTGGGGTCGGGTGCAGAGGCAGCCGAGACAGGCACGAGCCACCCGTTCGTCATGGGGGAGTTCTGGAAGCTCATCCTCGTCCAAGAAGTCGCTCATAGCCGTTGATGGTAGGTCGGCAGGGGGCGAGGATGGGCTATACCGGCATGACTGAGGGTCTTGCTCGCCGCGACGAGTTACGAACATTCGCAGACGGTCGTGACCGGACCGTGGGCTGCCGAATGGAAGATCATTCGGCCCGAGGACCGTCTGCCCACTTGACCGTTGTGGCGACAGAGGGCTCGTGGTCACCGGCCGCTTGGTCGATGGCCGACTGGCGCACTCCGAGCCCCGCTCGGACGCGGCGCTGGCGGCGATCCGGTCGAGCAAGGCGCTGAGCACACCGGCACCCGCGCCAGGCTACTCAGTGGCTGCCGCAGTCACAGCTGCAAGCTAGCCACCAGCGACGCCCTGGCGGGGGATCGGCACGTACTGTCGCGCTCGTAGCCGAGAGCCTTGATGACTGAGACCCGCTAGCTGGATGAGCCTGGAACAGGCTCCCCAGTTCGGCCATGGCGGCACTAGCCTTCCGGCACGTGGCCGAACCGATCGGAGAAGTCGTGGAACCGCTGAAGGTGACGCTCAAGCGGGCGAAGGAGACGAAGAACACCGTCCGCTACGAAGAGCCGCCGGGCGGTGACCCGCCGATCATCGGGACGCTCTACATCCAAAAGTGGGCAACCGTCCGGCTTGAGGAGCCGGACACGATCACGGTCACAATCGAAGCCTCGCAGTAAGTCGGGATGAACGCACAAATACCGGCGTGGCATAGGGAAATGGGGAACCCCGCCCGGCGCCAGGTAGCAACACATGTTCCCCTGGCCGAACGGGTCTCCCCCAAGTCGACACGTGCGGCGTCCGCTTCCCGCGGCGGATGTCCGAAGCGCTCGCCTTCGAGCAGCCGATCGCCTCGACGATCTCTGCACGGCCCGACCCGTGCCCAGCTCACCACGCAAACGTGCTGGTCAAACGCTTAAACGCAATGCGCTGGCTTGGAAACCCGTGGTAACGCCTACCGTCTCCACGGCGGTCGACTCCACGACGCCCCAGGCTCGGCCGTGACCGACTCGTCGCTCCTGCCTCTCTCTGCCGCGGTCAAGCCGCGCAGGCGACGCTGAGCGACTCCCCGCCGCGTTGGGCGGGATCGATCAGCAGGGGAGCGGTGGAGCCTTGATCGTTACACGATCCTCCGACCGGGGACGGCGACCACCGGGGTGAGTTGCTCAATGCTCAGCGGATGGGCCCGAAATCTGTCAACTTTCTGAGGGAGGCGGCGCAGCGAGTCGGTACGTGTCCACATGACGAGCTATTAGTGACCCTCGAACAGATCATCGACCTGCTCGAGCATGATGGGTCTCGTCACGATGGCCGACACGCTGACTGGGGGCGGAATGTTGCAGATCCTGTAGGTCATCGGCACACCGCTGGCGAGCGAGGTCATCGACAGCTCGTCTGTCTCGGAGAGTCCCGGCAACCTCACCGAGATCGAGGTGACGGTCTTACAAGCACTCGGCGGGTTGGTGCCGTTTGCGAAGTCCCTGCTCGTGATGATGAAACCCGCGCTGATGGCCGGGTAGCGGGCGAGGGTGGAACGGATCCGCTGCTCGTGGCGGAGGATGATGCGGGCGGGATGCCGGGGGAAGAGGACAGATGGTCTGAGGCTGACCGTGAGACGGGTCAGCCTGCCGGACTTGGTGTGGCCGAAGAACCCGACGCTCGGGACTCCCTCAAGCCAGCACGGTGTCCTGGACGTGTTGGCGATGCCTATACCTGTGAGCCCGGTGCCCGCCGCGGCGCCGGACCCGAAGAAGTTGACCCGCAGATCATGAGCTGAGCATCGACCAAGCGAGGAGGTGGGCACCGTGGTGGTGCTCGTCGAGGTGGTGGTCGTGGTCGTGCTCGGGGCTGCCGTGCTGCTCGTAGCCGCCACGGCGTGGGTGGTCGTCGGAGACACCGACGCTGTCTGCGAGCACGCCGGGAGGGCGAGCGCCAGCACAGCAAGAACGGCGACCAGCCTCAGCCGAGACAAAACCACGGTCGCTCACCTCCCGATGAGTACGACGCCTGTCGCCAGTCTGGCGTTGCGACTCGGCGGTCGGGGGTCGGATTTTTCGGCAGGGGTTGGCGGCGTGCCGGTGAGGGTCGAGCCCGAAGAGGTTCTTTTCGTCGGCGGCTACGACGACCTTGCCCGAGATGACTTCGAGTGAGCGACCGTGGTTTTGTCTCGGCTGAGGCACCTGACGGTCAGGTCCGCCTGCGGGCGCCGCTCACCCACCAGCTCGCCGAGGCCGTCATGCCCCGCTGCGCCGAGCATCTCGGCCCTGTCGCCGGGGGCCTCGCCCGCAGGGTCGCCGCCCATGCCCCCGGCGTCGAAGCTGCCACGCCGCTCACGAACCGGCGGCGCAAGGCGGCCCGGGCCGAGACGAGGGTTCTCCCGGTGGTGGCTGTGAGCGGTGCCACACGGAGCGGCGGGCCTCGTGGGTAGAGCTGCCCCGACTGCGGCGCTCCGGTCCGAGATGCCCGCCACGTCCGATGTCCGGCCTGCATCGAGGGCGACCCCCGCCAAGCACCTGCGCTGCGCCAGTCGAGAGCCAAGGCAATCAGCGCCCGGCGTCGGGCCGAGGCCGGCTGGTCACGGCATCACCCGGCCGGGCCGCTAGATGCGGGCTGGGTGAAGAGCGCGCTGGCGCCGGCACTCGCCGGAGTGAGGCTGAGCGAGATCAGGGCCGCCTGCGGTGTGTCAAAGTCCACGGCCTCGTCCTGGCGTTCCGGGGCCCAGGTGCCAAACCCGATGCACTGGCAGAACCTCGCAGCTCTCGTGGGACTGGAGTACCCGTGAACGCCGCTTCGAGCCGGGATGCTCGTCGGGGCGCTCTTCGGGCCGGCCCTCGTGGCCGAGCTGGGCGGGAGGCTCGCTGTCGGGATATCTTAGGATCTGTCATATCGTAAGCGGCGCACCTAGGGCGATGAGAATCGCCGACCTGGTCCGTCTACACCATGACGGATCCGCCAAGCGAAAGGGGGGTGCATCATGACGGGCCCGACGCCTCCGACGCCTTATGTCCACTTTCCCGGAACCGCTCGCGAAGCCTTGAGTTTCTACGGTGATGTTTTCGGTTGCTCCGTTCAGCTGCACACGTTCGAGGAATTCCATCGGACCGATGGGCCAGCTGAGGCCATTGCGCACGGCGGCCTCATGGACGGTCCGGTCCGGCTCTTTGGCGCTGACGTGGCCGGTGACCAAGCCCCAGTCCGATGCGAAGGGATGATGCTGTCCCTGTTGGGCACCGCTGCGCCCTCGATCCTGAAGGGCTGGTTCTCCAAACTCTCTGTGGGCGGCCGAGTTGTGGATGACTTGCAGATGCGGCCCTGGGGAGAATCTGACGGCCAAGTCATCGATCGCTACGGCCTTCACTGGCTCATCGGGTTTGAGGAAGACGACAACGACTGAGGTCGCGGCAGCCGACGGCCGCCGTCCTCGCGGAGCACCTGCGCAGAGGGAGGCTACAACCCGACAGGGGTCGAGGTATCCAAGCAGGAGCTTGTGGCCGTCCCGATCAAGCGACACGAGTTCGACGGGGAATGGAACTCAGCTCTGGTGGCGATCTCTTCTGGGCTGGTCGGAGTTCGCCGGCCGTGCACCACCTTGACCGAGGAGCGCCCGTCGCTCTCCGCCTCCAGCCGGCATTACGCGCTTGATCGGCGAGGACACACACGGCGCGCACCTTCGCCGGCTCACCGGCCCACCACCCGTGAACTGTCAGGTGAGGCGGACTTCTCACTCAGGTCTGTCAACCAAACACCCTCCCTACCACCTTTACCCTGTAGCTATGAAGGGGGACGCATCCGACGAGTTCGAGGAGTTCTTTCGTGAGGTGCTGCCGCGCGCGCTTCGGCTCGGTTTCCGCGTCACTCGCGACCACGACCTGGCCGAAGATTCGGCCATGGAAGCACTTGCGATTGCTTATAGCCGCTGGTGGCGGGTGAAGCACTTGCCCTGGCGAGAAGCGTGGCTCCTCAAGGTATGCCTTCATGTTGCGCTTCGGTGCCACCCGAGAGAACCGATGACTACAGCGTTGCCCTCGCTCGACCTGGAGGAAGACATAGTGATCCACCAAGCCCTCTTGACAGCATTGTCCCGCCTCCCCCGACGTCAGCGAGAGGCCGTAGCTCTCCGGTATCTCGCTGACATGTCAGAGGTGGAGGTTGCCCACACACTCGGCATCAGTCGCGGATCTGTGAAGACTCATGTGCACCGTGGCCTGCAATCACTCCGACCCGAGGTTCTGCATTTGTTCACAGAGCCAGAAGGTGCCGCACAATGAGCGTCGGTGCAGCCGGTGGCCTCGAACCGGGTGAGGTAGAGCACCTCCTAGGAGTCACAAGAGCCCGAGGTTTCAAGATCGCTCGTCGGAGACGCTCGGTTGGTGCCGCGGTGCTCGCCGCAACCATCCTCGTCGTCACTGGCTTCTTTTTAGTGCTTCCGCCACGAAACTCGCCTTCGCTTCATCCAGGACGTGCTCCGAAGCTGCACTTCGTCGCCGTCGACGCCTTGCAAGCGGCCCCTTCAGACCACGTGCCACCTGGCTATGTGGCGATCAGAATCACCGAACCAGGCCAGGCAGCGGTTGAGCTGCGTAGCCTCTTTGCTCGCTACGACATTCCCTTCACCGTGGTGGCCGTGCCTGTGTCACCAGATCTTGTGGGTCGGATCATCGGGGCACGGCTGCCTGCATCAGAGCCAGCCGGGCCAGAGGTCATGGTGATAAGAGCAAACTGCCTAGCGGCCAAGGGCCCTACATACTGCGACGACCCTACGGGCCTTTTGATCCCCAAGAATTTCGATGCCAGGTGGCAGATCAGAGTCGGGCGACCGGCAGGACCGGGAGAATCGTACGGAACTGCCGGTAGCCCGTTTGCCGTCGGCGGGCTCTTACACTGCAGCAGTCTACTTGGAGACAGCGTGGCTGGGGCGATACCGATTCTGAGAACACTCGTCGAGATGGATCAGGTCACCATTTATTGGAGCACGCCTACGAATAGTCAGCAGACTGCCAACCCACCTGGTACCGGATATATAGTCTCTGGTAGGTACTCCGTACAACCGGGCACCATCATCTTGACCACGGATTCTTCGCCCTTAACTCCGAATAGCCCATTTTATGAAGGATACGAGTTCTTTAGACTTGGATGCTAGCGTTCGATGATTACGAGGAGGAATGAAGGTGACAGATACAGTAGGTCCGGACGGTGAGTCAAGGTCTTGTGTCCACTACCGGGTCAGACGTAGCTACTTGCGGGCGTGCGCGACCGCTCTACTGGTGGTCGCACCCACCGTTCTTGGGGTAGCTCTCGTCAACTCCCCAGCTCGGGGTGCGGGCTCGACGACACCAACTCTCAACGGATGTCCGCTCTTGATGGGTGACCACATGCCCGGCGGAGTCGCTCAGTTGCCGACCACCCCGGTAGAGAGCGATGCTGCTGCCGAGGGAGGCTGCATCGTCGACATCAGCGTTCTTCCTGCATACATACCCCTCGCACAAATGGAGCCGGTGGAGGTAGGAAGCGACCCGGGATTGATTCGAACAGTTGGCGAACCATCCTCAGCAACGACCGGGACCGTTGTGAACCTAGAAGTGGCGGTCGCACAAGAAGCGAATCCCCACGAGGCGGTGTATGTGAGTGGCAACGGTCTTACTGCTGGGGAACTTGTCGGGCTCATGGCGTCGGACCTGGCTCTGCCGAGTACCGCTCAGGAGCTCGCCACTGATGTAGGAGGCAGCGCGGGACCGCTGGACGATTGGACGGGCTGTGATGGACAGGCATGTGCCGGCCAGCCTGGATATGGCCCTGCATGGCTTGGTGATGGAATATCGAATGCTACAGAAGCCGCCGGCGATTACACTTGGCCAGTGAATCAGATCTGGGACGACGCTCCGGGCCGAGTGTGGATTGAGCAACACGCGAACGACACTGGCTGGAACCGCTGTTACAACCCACTCACTGCCGAAGGTATCGGTGTGCCCTCCGACAAGCAGGACCCGGGTGCCATCGAGGTGACCGATAACGGGTCGAGCTGTTGATCGCGAGGTACATGGTTAGCGGGGTCCACCTCCTGGCCTCGGGCTCACGCTGGTCGAAGTGGTTCTGCCCGGGGTGTCGCACAAAGGTGGACGGCTTCAACTCGACCGTCGGGCGCCCCGTGGTGCCAGTCGGGCGTCACTCCTTCATGAACCGTGTGGGCATCGCCTCCTCTGAAGTCAACATCCCCCTCTCGATGCAGCTCTTCGTCCGTGACCTCTACGGGCTCGTCGACACCATCATGTGGCTGCAGGACTGGGCGGCGACCACGGTCGGCGAGAACCTTGAGGTCGTAGGATGCGGCCGGAACCGCTCAACACCGCTCGGCCGCTACCTGGGGCTCGTGCGGGACGACAAGGCCTTCGCCAGCCGGCCGTCCTTCGACCGCCTCCTCGGAGGTCTCACCGAATGGATGGGCAGCCGCTGACAGCTGGATGGTCCCGAGCGGGGGCAGGTTCCCCACGGCCCGACCCGTGCCCAGCTCACCACGCAAACGTCCTGGTCAAACGCTTCAATGCGTGTGCTGGCTTGGAAACCCGTACACGTTGCGACTTGAGGCCGGGGTGAGAAAGCGAGGAAACTCTTAGGGTTGGATCTGCCCCCCCAATACACCCGTTCAGCACCCATGTATAAGTGAGTACTATAGAGGTGGGTCTATTGGTAATATAGCGTGGCAGATAGGTTCGGCGAGGTTTCAATACCTCGCCGAACCTTGTCTACCAGGACGTTCTTCTAAATCAGGGCCTTCCAGGCAGTCACCTTGCCTACCTGTCCCGGGGCCTATAAGGCCCCGGGTAGGCGAGGTTCTGCCGAGGCTTCACTCATCATCATCGGAGTCGGACTCAGTGACAGCCGGGTAGTGTAAGATCGCCATCCCCGGTCTACGTTGCTCGGGTGGTGGCGCAATGATGATTCGACCATGTGCTTCCGCCTGCTTGACAGCTTCGTTGACGGACTCCTTCGCTCCCCCGATGGTCTTCTGAAGCTTTGACCTGGAGATGCCAGGGTTCTCTCCAACAACCTTGACGACCGTGTCCTCTTTGAGTTGCATCGTATACTGGCCGAACGTGTTCGGGGTGGGCGGTTCGAGCTGGTAGCTGACCGTGTAAGTCGGCTCTTTGTCGTCTGTCGGTGCCGAAGCAGCGGTGCTCGTGAGCCGGAGGACCGCAACGTGATCCTGGCCCCCCGCTGTGAACTCCCGTACACCGCCGACCTTGTCCCGCTTCACGAAGAGCTTGGCGTCGCCTGTCTTGCCCCGGCCGAACGAGACACCCTTCTCGAACTTGATCCCGACGCCGTTGATGCCACTGAGTTTCCGCTCCGAACCGATCGGGCCGAGTGTCTTCCTGTCCTTGGTGACATGGTCGATGATGATGACCGTGCAGCCCTGCTTGTTCAGGTCGGCAGGGAGCCGCTGCAGGTACGTCTCGACGTCCTTCAGTCCGAGCGGATCGAGCGCCTCATTTATCATCGAGCCGGACATGGCGTCGATAACAACCAACGGTGGGCTCTTCCCGCACGCTTCGATGATTTGAGTCAGGTTGGAAGTATCGGCGCTCTCATACGAACCTAACGGCGAGATGTAGGTAAGTCGCTCCACGAGCGTCTCTCTGTCCACGCCCAGCTCCTGCAGACGACCGATGACGGCGCTAGGGGTGTCCTCGTGATCGAGATAGATCACGTGTCCGCCGTTTTCCAGGTCCTGTACAGCTGCGACCAGTGCCGCCCATGACTTGAGGGACTCCTGTGCCCCGTAGAGGATGTTGACTCGACCCCGGTAGATGAGCCCGGCGTCATCAGTCCGACGGAGCACGGTCGCCTTCTCAATCTTCAGGCCGCCGTCTATCAGTGGGCAACGTCCACCGGGTCCCAGCCAGACGGCTCCGCCATCGGACTGCTCGCACCGGCCTGGATGTTGTGCGGGATGAGTTCTTCTAGCCGCTTCCCTGCAGCTAGGTGGTCACTGATGTCATGGCAGCCTTCGGCCCCAGAGAAGATCGGCACTCCGCCGAGGTAGCTACTGATCCCACGAGCGTGCCGGTTCCCGGGCGGGTCCTTGTCGGCGATGATCTGCACGTTGGCGCCCCTGAGCGCCTCTGCGGCCTGCTTGGTCCAGTGCTCGGCACCGCCCGAGAAGGTGGTGGCGATGATGGTCTCGCTGTATCCCTTGCCGGTGATGTAGTCGTTCAGATCGTCTGCGTTCTTCTCGCCCTCCACTACGTAGATGAGCCCGTCGAGGATCTTTACCCGCAGGACGTCCGGCAGGCGGTAGAGAACCTTGCAGACATCCTTGATGCTCCATATCCATTCGCCGGGCCGTTCCGGGTCCGGTCGGCGCTGTTTGATGTCCTTAGGCGGACGCCGCACTACTTGGTACAGCAGATCGCCGTTCTCGTCCGTGTAGTCGTAGACCGTGTCAGGAAAGAGGTCGGACCAGTCGATGTCGAGTATCGGGAGAATGTCAGGGGTGAGGCAGCCGGCGAAGCAGTGAAGCATCACCTTGCCATCGTCAGCGGTCATATAGCTGAGGCTCGGGTTGTGGTCATCATGAGCTGGGCACTTGGCACGACCGTCTCTGGGATCGCAGCCGGCCGCCTCTAGCGCCTCAACCAGTCTCTCCAACGACGAGGCCGTGCTCACCTTTGACCGCACGGGCTCTTTCTCGGCGGGCCTGAGATCGCTCAACTGTGCCGTCGCCATCACAGCCCCCGACCCGAGCGTGCACACTTGTTACCGACCTCGTGTGGCCAGGACTGGGGGTCTGCGAGGTAGCGGTCCAATGCCTCTCTGGACACGATCACCCGCCTACCTAGCCTCCCGACACCGGGAAGGGTACCGGCCCGTGCCATCTCCCAAGCCAGCGTACGACCGATCCCGAGTTTGTTGGCTGCGGCGTCGACCGACATGACTGTGGTGTCATTCGTCTTGCAATGTCGATCCGCCAACACGGTGGAGGTGGGCGCTTCCTCAACGCTCACCCTTTCCTCATCTCCGAGCGATGCATGCTCGTCCGTTACTTTCAAAGCAGCTGCGTACATCGTAACTACCTTTCTAGACGCATCGAAAAGGGCATTCACACCGTGCCCAGACTTCGGGTCGGTTGTGGCAGGGTCACAGGGCCAGTTCCCTCACCTGCTCTTGATACGCCTGTCTATGAAGGTGCTAGTTATACCACGGTCTCCGCATCGTCATGAACATGATGCATCGGGCGGTCGTAACAATTTCCTACCGAGAGTGCCATTCTGGCTTTTTCGTATTATTAGAAGAAACTGAGCAGGAGTTTCGTGCCTCGCCGCTCACTTCGAGTGGTAGAAAATTGTAACAATTTGTCTGGTGGCAGTAGTTCTTCCTATTACAAAGAAGTCTGCAACAACGGTGGAGGCCGCTATCGGCTAATGACAGGGCACCAGTCGCCGGGTCAGGCAGGTGCCAAGTTCTTCCGAGACTTCTGCATCAGCCGTCTGTCATTGACTCGGGCTGCATCAGCTGCAGCTGGTGGAAGCGATCGGGCGTATCGTCCCAAGGTCATCGTCGGATTCGCATGCCCGACGAGCTGTGCGGCCGTCCGCGGATCGATACCCCTGGCGATGAGCTGGGTCACGTAGTCGCCCCGTAGGTCCTGGAACCGCACCCCGATCACGCCGGCCCTGTGACTCAAGGCAGCCCATCTCTCGGTGATGTGATTCGGGCTGACAGGTTCCGCACCGTTGCTGAGGACGAAGTGACCGGGAACCGGCTTACCTTTTTCACACCAAGCCAGCCACTTCTTAAGCTCGTCCACACCGTACCTGCCGATCAGAACAGTCCGCTCTCTGTCCGTCTTGGTGCCCTTCACTCCCCAAGTCGCTCCGGCCTGCCACACGGACCGCACCACCGTGATGACTCCAGTGTCAAGATTGACGTCCCGCCACTGCAGGCCACACAGCTCACCTCGCCGCATGCCACTTGCAGCTGCCAGGCCGACCGTCACTTTCATACCCGGCTCGGCCATGTCGTAGATGCGCTGCAGTTCGGCCAGTTCAGGCACTCGGTAACGCTCCTGCACCTGCCGAGCAGACGCCTGTGCCGGAGGTGACGCATTGCGGGCCACGTTCTCAGTGACGTAGTGCCACTTCACAGCTTGTGACAGGGCTGCCTGAACGACCATGTGGTAGCGCCGTATGGTCGAGTCACTGAGCCCGTCCGCCTTTAGCATGGCGTAGAGATGATCGAGATCCCGCTCCGTCAGGTCGGACAGGAGTGTGTCACCGAGGACCGGGCGTATCACCTTCTCGACTGTCCGTCTGTGCTCATGAATCGTCTTTGGCGCACGACCCTGGACCTGCAGCAGCGCCAGCCACTCGTCGAGTAACTCGTCGAACGTCTTCTGGTCGTCTGACCTCTTGGTGACCTCGGCACGAATCCGCTCGGGAAGCTTGCGAAGCTCCCTCCTGGCGGCTGCCTCAGTGCCATGGAAGTCGAGTTGATGCTGTCGGCCGTCGACTCGAACCCGAAGGGTCCAAACGTCTTGCCGGCGCCGCCGCATCGATCCTGTGCCGTAGCCAGCTTTGAGAGTGGCCATGCCCAGCCTTCCTGATACTCTGACCTTGATAGGAGAGCCTAGCAGATTGAGTGCAGATTGAGTGCACAAGGCGCTTAACGCAGTGCCATACTGCTAGTTTTCCCAGCTAGGAGAGGTGCGAGAGCGGCCGAATCGGGCTCACTGCTAATGAGTTGACCTGGGAAACTGGGTCCGAGGGTTCAAATCCCTCCCTCTCCGCCGGTTCGGCGCTGGTACTACGCGCCCGGCGTCCATGGGCACCGTGCCCCCAGCAGCGGTTCGAGTCTCAGTTCGCGGTGCTCGGTCGCGGCCCGTCCGGCGGAGGCATGGTCCGGCGGCGCGGCAGCGGCTTCGGCGAGAGGGAGGGCCATATGTAGGGCTCGGGCTCGCCGGGCCCGGTGGCTCGGCCGGCGCCCGGCTCGTCGACAGGTAGTTCGGCCCATGACGGAGCGAGTGGCCCTGCGGGCACGGGCCCTACGGACGGAGCCACCGGCGTGCTCGCCGGGAGGCCCATCGTCGCCCCCACTCGCCCGGCGATCTCGGCGAGATCGAGGCCTCCGTGGCGGTTACGCAGGTCGAGATAGACGAGCGCCGTCGCCACCGGGAACAGCAACATCAAGCAGAACCCGAGCAAGGCACCGATGAACCCGAGCGGCGGAAACAGGTCCATGAGGAAACCGGTGAGCAGCGCGACGGCGAGCCAGCCGAGAGCGATCACGACGGCGGTCAAGGCAAGCGTCCCGAAAGTCGCCCAGAACCGCCCGCGGATGAGCTTGACCGAACGACGCAATGCCGAGCGGCCGGTGCCACCTTCGAGCACGATCACGGCGGACACTACGGCGAAGGAGACGCCGAGATAGATCACAGCGGCCGTCGTGAGAAGGTTGACCAGCTCTCCCGCGGCGGTCAGGCCGCCTCCCCGAGAAGAACGGGAGCCGAAAACGATCGCCATCTCGGGGATGCTGACCGCCACGTAGACGAGCCCCATGAGCACCGCCCCCCAGACGAGCGACCGGAGCCGTCGCCCCACTACCCAGATCGCCCGCCGCCAGGACACCTCGGCACCGATGTAGGCCTGGGTGACGACGGTCACAGCTGCGGCGGACATGAGCATCTCGCCCAGCAGCAGTACGAGCGCCGCTCCCAGGGTGACGAGGCTGATGCTCAGCAGTGCCCCCGGGGCGAGCCTCACCGACGGTTGCGCACCCCGGGTGACTCGCAACAGGTGGTCGTGGAGGAGGTGCTCGAAGAGCAGGCCCTCCGCGGTGGCCGCGACCGCGACCGCTGGAAGGAGCAGGATCAGGCCGGGCGGGAGGAGGCTCCGCCCGAGGCGTCGGAAGCTCTCGACCGACTGCCCGACGATCTGGCCCGATGCCAGCGGACGGTACTGGACGCGCTCAGCCATCAGGCGTTGCCACTTTCACGGCACCTCCTCGCGTGGCGCAGTCACCACCCGGACGCCCGCTCCCTCTGCCACAGCGTACTCATGGCCTCGCGGCCTTCTTCGCCGCCGAGGCGCCGGCCAGTCATCCCACGGCCGCGATCCCTATTAGCATCGGCGCGTTACTGACCGGCCGAGGCCGGTCGTGACATGCGCTCGTAGCTCAATTGGAGAGAGCATCTGACTACGGATCAGAAGGTTGGGGATTCGAGTTCCTCCGAGCGCGCTAAAGAGGTCCAGGTCAGAGCGTAAGACCTCCGAGGAGCTTCGTGGGCTCGTTCCGGTTGGCTCTCGGACGGGTGGTCTCCTCAAGAAGGAAACCGAGCGGGAGCTGTTGAAAGACTGCTTCGTCCTTACAATGTTCGAGTCCTGCTGCCGGACCATGCCGCAGCCGCGCTGACGTTCGCAGCCAGCACCCTGCTCGGTGGCGCTGACGCCGACTTCATCGTCGACGGCACGCTCTACGACATCAACACGACCGTGAGCGCAGATGAGGGGCGATGACTATCCCGTCTTCTGATCGAGTCGGCGATCACACCTGGGACGGTGACCTCACGGCGGTGATCGCCGAGTCGACTGCGCTGCGGACCATATCGTCGAGCGGCGGCCAGGGAAACGTGGGGCGGCCGTCGCGAAGGGTCACGATGCCATGCAGGGTGGCCCACAACTGGACGACCGCGCCATCCGGTTCGAGTGCGCCATGCCGGCCGGAAGCACAGGCTCCGAGGGCGCCGCGGAGCATGGCGAGGACAGGTGCCCCCGGAAGCTTCGAAGGGTCCCAGTCCTCGTGGAAGGTTCCTTTGGTGCCCGTCATCAGCCGGTACGGCACCGGTCGTTCGACGGCGAAGGCACCGTAGGCGTCGCACATCGCTCGAAGTGCCGCCACGCTTGGAGCGAGGCCAGCCGCAGCACAGTCGAGGGCGGCGTGTAGTCCAGCGAACTCGGCCGAATACACGGCAAACAGCAGCTCGTCGAGCGTGGCGAACCGGAGGTAGAACGCCTGGGGGGTCACCCCGACCGCCTGGGCTACCTTGCGGATGCTGAGGTCGCTCTCGGCGTTCGCCGCAGCGAGCAGCGCCCTGGCGGCGGCGATGAGGTCGTCGCGAAGGCGCTCCCCTTCGCCGCGCCGATTGCGCGCCCTCACCGGTTGGTCTGGGCCTGTCCTGCGTGCCATTGCGTGCCTCCCTTGCATAACTAGACGCCTGTCTATAGACTACTGCATACCAACGAGGAGGTACCACCATGACCCGAACGAGCGTCACCCGCGTCACCCACAGCTGCCATCTCATCGAGATCGGGGGGCGGACGTTCCTCACCGACCCGTGGTTCAGCCAGCGCCCCGCCTACCACCAGGGCGAATCCATCGCCCTCGGTGTCGCCGAGCTCCCGAGGCTCGACGGCGTGCTCATCACCCACCACCACTACGACCACTGCGACCTGGCGGCGTTCGCCGCCTATCGCGACCACCACGTGCCCCTCGTCGTCGCCGGCCCGGTCGAAGCGCGCGCGCAGAAACGGGGCTTCGACGATGTCAAGGCCCTTTCCCCGTGGGAGCACGTCGAGATCGGCGGCGTCACCATCACCGCCGCACCCGGCAAGCACGGTGTCTACGAGGTGACCTTCGTCCTGCAGGGTGGGGGCCACACGATCTACTTCGCGGGCGACACCATGGTAATCCCCGAGCTCTATGAGCTGCCCGAGCGCTTCGGCCACATCGACATCGCTCTCCTGCCGACGAACGGGCTCCAGATCCGTCCACAGATGAACAAGCAGGTGGTAATGAACGCCCAAGAAGCGGCCGAACTGACGAGCGTGCTCAAGCCCGACCTCGCCATCCCGCACCATTACGCCTTTACCGGCGGATGGTTCGCCGATCACTTCATCACGAAGGGCAACCGCGACCCACACCCGTTCGCCGAGGCGACCAAGCACCTCGCACCCGAAACGACGGTGCGGATCGTCGACCCCGGAGAGACCGTCGTCCTGTGACGTCCGGTCGAGCTCGGCCGAGGCGTTCCGA
>JBOGHY010000102.1:0-13809 GCA_050742375.1 Acidimicrobiales bacterium
CCGCAATTCCCATTACCACTCCTCTACCCGAGAAGCGGCGCTGCCACGCTTGTCATCACTTGCAGCGGTACCAGTACTCGGGCGTGAGGTTCAGCGTCGGCTCCTGGGGAGTGACCCCGCAGATGTCGCTCTTGATCTCGCTGAGCGAGTAGACCGGGTCCGGCTGCCAGATGACCGGCAGCTGCTGGGCCAGGTAGTCCTCGTACTTGAACATGTTCTGGAGCGACGAGGTCGTGTGGGTGAGCTTGATGTTGGCGTCGTTCACCGGGTCCGAGTAGGCGCCCGAGTTCGACCCTGCGCCCGTGGCGAAGATCTCGCCGCCGGTCGGGTAGAAGTCGGGGGCGTACGACCAGCCGCCCTCCCAGTTGGCGATGTCCCATTGGCACCGCTCGTTGGCCGGGCAGGGGATCGCTGCGCCGATGACGTCGTCGAATGTCTTGCCGACTAGGTCGATCTTGATGCCGACCTGCGCCCAGCTGGTCTGCATCGCCTTCAACTGGGCCTCAAAGGCGGTATTGCCTGTCGCCCAGAGGTAGTTGAACGAGAGCTTCGCACCGGCGACGATGCCGGCTCCACAGTCGCTCGAGGCGGTGCCCGGCTTCACGCAGGTGG
Source organism: Acidimicrobiales bacterium (assembly GCA_050742375.1). Classification (GTDB taxonomy): domain Bacteria; phylum Actinomycetota; class Acidimicrobiia; order Acidimicrobiales; family Bog-793; genus JAKATT01. Next base: position 613 of record JBOGHY010000102.1, read on the forward strand.
AGGCGCCGTTCGGCACGACCTTCCAGCCGTGCGAGGTGAGCAGCGACTTGGCGCGGGCGGGATTGTAGGGGTACGGGTTGTCGATCTCACCCTTGGAGGCGAACGGGTTCGGCGGCAGCACCGGCACCGGGCCGTAGGTGGGCACGCCGTAGCCGGACCAGTAGATCTTCACCCACAGGCTCTGGTTCATGAGCGACTGCATCGCCTGGCGCACGTACAGCTGCTTCAGGATCTGGGCCGTGCCGTCCTTGAAGTTGGTGTAGTTGAGGGCGAAGTAGTCGATACCCCAGCTGTAGAGAGGCGACAGGGAGTAGCCGCTGAGCGACGCCGGGTTCTTGCCTGCCGCGGGCGCCCCGTTCACGAAGGCCTTGCCGCTGTAGGTCGGCACGTCCTGGGATGGGATGTAGCCGACGTCGACGCCGCCACTCTGGAGCTGGGCGTACTCGGAGCTGTCGGTCGTGAAGGGCAGCTCCACGAACTTGTCGATGATCGGCTTGGGCGAGCCCGAGTACGACGCGTTCTTCACGAGCACGATCTTTCCGGTAGTGGCGTCGAAGCTCTGCAGGCTGAAGGGCCCGTCGACGACCTTCCAGAGCGGGTTGGTGTCGTAGGTGGAAAGCGAACCGGCGTTCTGCGGGCCGGCGAGGAACTTCAAGACGGCGGCGCACTTCTTGGCACTGGCCGAAATGTCGGTGAGGACGCCCTTGGAGCTCAAGCTCGTCTTGATCGACGAGAAGGGAGCGGCCGAGCAGCCACCCGAGCCCGCAGCCGCTGTGGCGCTCGTCTTGTCCCAGGCTATGGGCAGCGGCGTGATCTGGCTGAGCTCGTTGTAGAGGAACCAGTGGTGGCTGTAGGTGCCCGTCAGGTGGAAGACCAGCTGGTGCGGGTTCGTCACCGTGATCCCCGAGAGATTCTGAGGAATGGCCGTCGATGCCGGCAGCCAGGCCGCCCAGGTGGTCGCCTGAGCCTTCAGCATGTTCATCCAGAACATGACGTCCTGGGCGTCGACCTTCTCGCCGTTGGACCACTTCCAGTCCTTGAGCGTCACGGTCACCGTGTGGTTGGCGTCGTTCCAAACCGGCGCGTTGGCGACGGAGAGCTTGTAGTTGACATCGGGGGTATTGCCTGTCCCGAACCAGTAAAGCGGGCGATAGAGCATGTACTGGAACTGCGAGATGTTCGTCACGGAGAAAAACTGGAGCGGCATGAACGGGAGGATGTAGTTCACGGTGGTCGCAGGGGGCTCCGCCCAGGTGACCGTGCCTCCCTTGAGCGCCGTCTGGCTCGATTTAGTGGTGGTCGTGGTGTGGCTGCCGGCGCTGCTCGGGCTCGAGCCGCACGCCGCCAATATGAGCGCTCCGGTGGCGACCACAGTCACCAGCCCGGTCAGCCTTTTGAGGCTGGGTTTTCTGTTCATCGTCTGGGGGACCTCCTGACTGGACAACACCCTTGTCGTGCAACCGGCTCGACGCCCATCCTGAGATCGGGCCCAGGCGAGCCGGTCCTGTCACCACCGTAGCGCGTCCTTAATGTTGTCGTGCGTGTTGCCGTCGAGGGCCTCCCTGAATGCCGCTGCCGCCTCGGCTGCGACTCCGGCGGCCGCCTTCGCCACGTCCGCGGCGCCGGTCACGGCGCGCCCGACGACGAGGAGGGAGGCTCCCGCCGCCACGGCGGCGGCCGGCGTGGCGGTCCGCTTCTGGTCGCCGGCGTCGGTCCCCGTAGGGCGGATCCCCGGCACGGCCCGCACGAGGCCGCTGACGACCGGCACGACGACGGGGAGGTCGTCCGCGGCGCAGACGACGCCTGCACAGCCGGCGTCTCTCGCCAGTGCCGCCCGCTCCTGGAGGGTCTCTGCGGGGGCCTCCGCATCGCTCGTGAGCACCGTGACCCCGAGGATGCCGCCGGCGCCGGCCCCTGCGCCCTCGGCAAAGCCCTCGACGGCCACCCGCAACATCTCCGCCCCCCCTGCGGTGTGGACGGTCAGCAGGCACGAAGGTGACAGCCGGCCGAGCTGGCGCGCCGCGCGCCCGACGGTGTTGGGGATGTCGTGCAGCTTCAGGTCGCAGAGGATGTCGAAGCCTTCGTCCGCCAGGGCGGCGAGCGCCCGCGGCCCGGCGGCCGAGTAGAGCTCGAGGCCGATCTTGGCGACGCCGAAGTACGGTCGCACCACCCGGGCGAGGGCGGCGGCCTCGGCGAGGTCGCCGAGATCGAGCGCTATGGCCAGCCGGCGGCGCACAGGCTCGTTTACAAATAGCTCCTCAGCCACCAAGAGCCTCCCCCTCGCGGGCCGCACCCGAGGCGACGGCCGCACCCACCACTTCTCTCACCGATCGAACAGAAAGCCGCCCGCACTGCTCCTCGAGCCCCTTGCGTACGGCGATCGGGGCGCGAGGATCGGCGAAGGTGGCCGTACCCACCTGCACGGCGTCGGCCCCGGCGAGCAGCATCCGCAGCGCCCCCATGCCGTCGGAGATTCCGCCGACGCCGACTATGCCGGCCGAGGGATAGGCGGCCCGGCAGTCGTGCACCGCCCGCAGGGCCACCGAGTGCAGCGCCGGTCCAGAGAGCCCGCCGCCGCCCGGCCCGAGGACGAGCCGGCGCGCCTCGACGTCCACGGCGAGGCCGAAGAGCGTGTTCACGAGCGTGAGCGCCTCGGCCCCGGCCGAAAGGGCTGCACCCGCCACCTCGACGAGGCGGTCGGTATTGGGCGACAGCTTCGCCCACACCGGGAGCCCGCTGTCGCAAAGCGCCGCCACGGCGGCCGCCGTCGCCTCGGGCGAGTGGGCGAACATGCGGCTGCGGTCCTCCAAGTTGGGGCAGCTGACGTTGGCCTCGACGGCGATCACGGCGCCTGCCTCCCCTCCCGCCAGGCCCGAGCGCAGCCGAGCCAGACGCCCCGCGGTGACAGCGAAGTCTTCGAGACGGCGCCCCCACACGCTCACCACGACCCGGGCGCCGGCGTCGGCGAGGGCGGGCAGCTCGTCACGGATCCACGCTTCGAGCCCGGGGCCCTGCAGGCCGACGCCGTTCAGCATCCCGCCGGGCACCGGGCAGACCCGGGGGGCCGGGTTGCCTTCGAAGGCGAAGGGGGCGAGCGACTTGACGACGACGGCACCGAGCTTTGACAGGTCGAAGTAGTCGCCGAGCTCGGCGCCGTGCCCGGAGGTGCCCGCCGCCGTCATCACCGGGTTCGGCAGCTCGAGCGAGCCGATCCGGCAGGTGAGGTCGACGCCGGCACGCTTCATCGCACGAGCCCGTCGGCGTGGTGCTCCTGGAGGGAGCGGACCTCGAGGGACAGCCGCCCCCAGTCGGCGATGCCGGCGGCCGCCGCCCGTGCGGCTGCCACCGTCGTCAGACAGGGCACGCGGCTCGCCGAGGCCGCCTGGCGGATGTAGGAGCCGTCCGCACGGGGCCCCCGGCCGCGGGGGGTGTTGACGACGAGACAGATCTTCCCGCCCGAGATCAGCTCGACGGCGTCGACGAGGCCCGGCTCCGCGCCTTCCTCGCCCACCTTGGCGACGACAGTCTCGACCTCGATCCCGTGCGCCCGAAGGAAGGCGGACGTGCCGGCGGTGGCGACGATCGAGAAGCCGAGGACGGCGAAGGAGCGTGCGGCCTCGAGCCCGCCGGGCTTGTCGCGGTCGGCGAGCGACATGAAGATGGCGCCCGAAGAGGGCAGGCGGTTGCCGGCGGCCATCTGGCTCTTGGCGAAGGCGAGACCGAAGGTCCGGTCGATGCCCATCACCTCGCCCGTCGAGCGCATCTCGGGCCCGAGGAGGGAGTCGACGCCGGGGAAGCGGTCGAAGGGGAGCACCGCCTCCTTCACGGCGACGTGGGTGGGAACCTCGGGCGGCGCCGGCAGCATGCCCTCGGCCCGCAGCTCGGCGAGGGTGGCGCCGACGACGAGGCGGGCGGCCACCTTGGCGAGCGGCACTCCTGTCGCCTTGGCGACAAAAGGGAGAGTGCGCGACGCCCGGGGGTTCGCCTCGATCGCAAAGACCTGCCCGCGCTGGACGGCGTACTGCACGTTGATCGGGCCCACCACGCCGAGCGCCCCGGCGATGCGGCGGGTGTGGCCCTCGATCACCGAGACGGTGGCATCTCCGAGCGTCGGCGGCGGGATCACGCAGGCCGAGTCGCCCGAGTGGACGCCCGCCTCCTCGACGTGCTCCATGACGGCGCCGATGAGCACCTCTCCCGTGCGGTCGCGCACGGCGTCGACATCGACCTCGGTGGCGTCCTCGAGGAAACGGTCTATGAGGACCGGCCTCTCCGAGGCCAGCGCCCCCTCGGCCCCGAGCGCCAGTGCCTCGAAAGCCGCCCGCAGCGACGGCTCGTCGTAGACGATCTCCATCGCCCTTCCGCCGAGCACGTAGCTCGGCCGAACGAGGGCGGGGTAGCCGACCCGGGCCGCCACGGCGAGCGCCTCGGCGAGGCTGCGAGCGGTCCCGCCCGCCGGCTGGGGGATCTCGAGGCGGCCGCAGAGCACGGACCATCGCTCGCGGTCCTCGGCGGCGTCGATGGCGGATGGCGGCGTGCCGAGGACGAGCTCTGGGGGCAACCGGTTGGCGAGCTTCAGGGGAGTCTGGCCCCCGAGCGCCACGATCACCCCGGCGACGCCCCCTCCCCCCGCGGCACGCTCGGCCTCCACGACATCAAGGACCGACTCCCAGACGACCGGCTCGAAGTAGAGACGGTCGGAGGTGTCGTAGTCGGTCGAGACCGTCTCGGGGTTGCAGTTGACCATGACGGTCTCGTAGCCGGCCTCTCGCAGCGCCAGGGAGGCGTGCACGCAGCAATAGTCGAACTCGATCCCCTGGCCGATGCGGTTGGGCCCCGATCCGAGGATCACCACCCGCGGGCGCGAGCCCGGGCGCACCTCGTCCTCGTCCTCGTAGGTGGAGTAGTGGTACGGAGTCTCGGCACCGAACTCTGCCCCGCAGGTGTCGACGGTCTTATAGGTGGGCAGGACCCCGGCGGCCCGGCGGGCGGCCCGCACCTCGGCTTCGGGGGCGCCGAAGAGGTAGGCGAGCTGGGCGTCGCCGAAGCCGAGGCGCTTGACCCGGCGCCAGTCGCGAGCCTGGAGCGTCCCCGGCGTGGCGCCGCCGGCGGAAAGGGCGGCCAAGCGCTCCCGTTCGGCGACGATGGCCGAGAGACGGTCGAGGAACCACGGGTCGATGCCAGTGGCGGCGGCAAGGGCATCGACTGCAACGCCGCGGCGCAGCGCCGAGGCGAGCTGGAAGGGGCGGTCCGGCGTCGGCGCCGACGCCCTGGCGACGAGCTCGCCGACGGGCACCTCGTCGAAGCGCGTCTCGCCCGGATCGCAGTTGAGGCCATGGCGGCCGAGCTCGAGGCCCCGCAGCGCCTTTTGGAAGGACTCCTCGAAGGTTCTCCCGATCGCCATCGCCTCGCCCACGCTCTGCATGCGCGTACCGAGGGCGTCGGGAGCACCGGGCAGCTTCTCGAAGGCCCAGCGGGGGATCTTCGTCACGACGTAGTCGATCGTCGGCTCGAAGCTCGCCGGAGTCGTCCCGGTGATGTCGTTGCGAAGCTCGTCGAGGCTGTAGCCGACGGCGAGCCGGGCGGCGACCTTGGCTATCGGAAAGCCCGTGGCTTTCGAGGCGAGGGCCGAGGAGCGCGAGACGCGTGGGTTCATCTCGATGACGAGCAGCTCGCCAGTTGCCGGGTCGACGGCGAATTGGATGTTGGAGCCGCCCGTCTCGACGCCGACGCGGCGGATGCAGGCAAAGGCGGCGTCGCGCATCTTCTGGTACTCGACGTCCGACAGCGTCTGGGCGGGGGCGACGGTGACCGAGTCGCCCGTGTGGACGCCCATCGGGTCGAAATTCTCGATCGAGCAGACGACGATGCAGTTGTCGAGGCGGTCGCGGACGACCTCGAGCTCGTACTCTTTCCACCCGGCGATCGAGGCCTCGACGAGGATCTCGCCTACGGGGCTCGACTCGAGGCCTGCCCTGGCGAGGTGTCGAAAGCCGCCCATCTCCGCCGCTATCCCCGTGCCCGCTCCGCCCAGGATGAAAGACGGCCGCACGATGACGGGGAAGCCGACCGCCTCGGCGACCTCGACCGCCTCCTCGAGGCCGTGGGCGAAGCCCGACGCCGGCACCGAGAGCCCGATGCCGGTCATGGCCGCCTTGAAGCGGTCGCGGTTCTCGGCGGTGCGGATCGCCTCGGCTGACGCCCCGATGAGCTCGACACCGGTCGCTGCAAGCACCCCCGAGTCGCTGAGCTCGGTGGCGAGGTTGAGCGCCGTCTGGCCGCCCATCGTCGGCAGCAGGGCGTCGGGGCGCTCGCGCTCGATGATGGCGGCCATCACCTCGGCGTCGAGCGGCTCGACGTAGGTGCGGTCCGCCAGCTCGGGGTCGGTCATGATCGTCGCCGGGTTGGAGTTGGCGAGCACGACCCGGTAGCCCTCGGCCCGAAGCGCCCGGCAGGCCTGGGTGCCCGAGTAGTCGAACTCGCACGCCTGGCCGATGACGATCGGGCCCGAGCCGATGACGAGGATGGACTCGATGTCGCTGCGCCTGCCCATCAGCGGCTCGCCTCCATGAGCGCGCAGTGGCTCGCCTCCATCAGCGGCTCGCCTTCATGAGCGCCCGGAAATCCTCGAAGAGGTAGCGGGCGTCGTGTGGTCCGGGCCCGGCCTCGGGGTGGTACTGCACGCTGAAGGCCCGCAGGTCAGAGCGCCGCAGCCCCTCGACGACGCCGTCGTTCAAGTTGACGTGGGTGAGCTCGGCGCCCTCGACCGAAGCCTCGGCGACGGCATAGCCGTGGTTGTGGCTAGTGATCTCGACCCTGCCGGTGGCGAGGTGCTTCACGGGGTGGTTACCGCCGTGGTGGCCGAAGGGGAGCTTGAAGGTCGTCCCGCCGAGGGCGCGGGCGAGCAGCTGGTGCCCGAGGCAGATGCCGAAGATGGGCACCTCGCCGGCGAGCAACTGGAGCTCGGCGACGAGATGGCCGAGCGCCGAGGGGTCCCCCGGGCCGTTCGAGAGGAAGACGCCCTCGGGGCGCCGGGCGAGCACGTCGGCCGCCGGCGTCGTCGCCGGTACCACCTCGACTTCGGCGATGCGGCAGAGGTTGGCCAGGATGGCCGCCTTCATGCCGTAGTCGTAGGCGACGACGCGGGGCGGCGCCGGCCCGGGCGCCTGCGACGGTGGCCGGTACGGCTCTGCCGTGGTCACCTCGCCGACGAGGTCGACGCCGAGCGTCCCCGGCTCCTTCAAGGCCGCTTCGAGCAGCTCGGGCTCGGGGGCGGTGCCGAGGGCGCATCCCATGGCGCCCATCTCGCGGACGTGGCGGGTGAGGCGGCGGGTGTCGACCCCCGTCACGCCCGGCACGCCGTGGCGGACAAGGTAGGCCTCGAGGCTCTCGGCCGAGCGCCAGCTGCTCGGGCGCTCGGTGAGGTCGCGGACGACCACGCCCCGGCAGTGCGGGCGGCGCGCCTCGTCGTCCTCGGGCGACACCCCGTAGTTGCCGATGTGGGGGTAGGTGAAAGAGACCACCTGCCCGGCATAGGACGGGTCGGTGAGCACCTCCTGGTAGCCCGACAGGCACGTGTTGAAGACGAGCTCGCCCGTGGCGACGTCCGCCGGCGCCCCGATCGCCTCACCCTCGAAGACCGTCCCGTCCGAGCAGACCAGGCGAGCCTCGGCGCGTCTCACCGCTGCGCCAGCGTGTCGGTCACGACGAGCTCCCCCTCGTAGATCGTGTGCCGCACGCGCCCGGTGAGCTTGAGCCCGGCGAAGGCAGTGTTGGCACTCAAAGACGCCATCGCCGCAACATCCACCACGAAAGCCCCTCCCACCTCGAACACGACGATGTTCGCCGGTCCACCCTTTGCGATGGGACCGCCCTGGCGCCCACCGGCGCGGCGGTCGAGGCCTGCGATGCGCGCCGGGCGCCACGAGAAGAGGGCGAAGAGCTCCCCGAGCGACACGCTGTCGCCGAGGCAGGTGTGCACGGCGCTCAGCGCCGTCTCGAGGCCTGTCATCCCCGCCGGCGCCTCGTCGAAGGGCAGCTCCTTCTGATCGGCGGTGTGCGGGGCGTGGTCCGTGGCGACGGCGTCGATCACCCCGGCGGCGAGCGCCTGGCGAAGGGCGACGACGTCCTGCTCGGTCCGCAGCGGCGGGTTCACCTTGAAGACCGGGTCGTAGCTCGCCACCTCTGCGTCGCTCAGCAGGAGATGGTGGGGGGCCGCCTCGGACGTGATGGGGAGGCGAGGGGCTTTCTTCTTGGCGTCTTGGAGCCGGGCGACAGAGGCGGCGGTGGAGAGGTGTAGGAAGTGCATCGGCGAGCCCGTGATGGCGACGAGCTCGATGTCGCGGGCGAGCATCGCCTCCTCGGCGAGGCCCGGCTGCCCGGGGATGCCGAGGCGGCTCGACCACGCACCCTCGTGCATGTGCCCGCCCGCCGAGAGCGCCTCGTCCTCGCAGTGCTCGGCCAGGACTACGCCGAGGTCGCCGGCGTACTCGAGGGCCCGGCGCATGACGGCGGGGTCCTGCACACCGCGGCCGTCGTCGGTGAAGAGGTGGACTCCGAGGGCGGCCATGTCGCCCATGGGGGCGAGCCGCTCACCCCTGCGGTCGATCGTGATGGCGCCGGCGACGCTTACCTGGCAGAGCGCTTGGTCCCCGAGGGCGAGGACGTCCCGCACGACGCTCGGATGGTCGATCGCCGGGCTCGTGTTCGGCATCGCGACGACGGCGGTGTAGCCGCCCCGGGCTGCCGCCCGCGAGCCGGACTCGACCGTCTCGGCGGCCTCTCCGCCGGGCTGGCGCAGGTGGGTGTGGAGATCGACGAGACCCGGCGCCACGGCGCAGCCTGAGGCGTCGAGCACCCGCGCTCCCTTCGGGCTGTCGAGGTCGGGCGCCACCGCCGCGACCGAGTCGCCCTCGACGAGCACGTCGGCGCGGCGCTCGCCTGTCTCGTCCACGACGGTGCCGCCGCGGATGAGGATCTGCGCCTCTGGCCCCCTCGCCGGCCTCGCCGCCCTCGCCGCCCCACTCGCCGGTCTCGCCGTCCCCCTCGCCGACGTCACCTGGCGCACGCCGTTCCGCTCAGCCATGCTTCGCCTCGTCGCCCTCCCGTGCGCTCACGCCGCTCCCGAGCAGGTGGAACAACACCGCCATCCGGGTGATGACGCCGTTGCGCACCTGGCGGGTGACGAGCGAGTTGGGCAGGCCCGCCGCCTCGGGGGCGATCTCGACGCCCCGGTTCATCGGCCCCGGGTGCATGACGATCACCTCGTCGGAGAGGCGCCTGGCACGCTCGACGGTGAGGCCGAAACGCCGGTGGTACTCGTCGAGCGGCCCTATGTAGGCAGCGGAAGAGCGCTCCTGTTGGATGCGCAGCAGGTACACAACGTCCAGCTGGTCGAGCACCCCGTCGAGGTCCGCCGTGGCCTTCACCGGCCAGCCCTCCAGCGAGACGGGCAGGAGGGTGCGCGGCGCCACGAGGACGACCTCGGCCCCGAGGAGGCTGAACGCCAGCACGTTCGAGCGCGCCACGCGGCTGTGGCGCACGTCGCCGACGATGCCGATGCTGACGCCGCGGAGATCCTCGCGCCCACCGCGCTCCTCGAGCGCCTCGCGGATCGTGTAGCAGTCGAGGAGCGCCTGGGTCGGGTGCTCGTGCTGGCCGTCTCCGGCGTTCACTACGGTCGCGGCCGTCCAGGCGGTGACGCGTTTTGGCACCCCCGACGATGAGTGCCGCACGATCATCGCGTCGACTCCCATGGCGTCGATCGTCTCGACGGTGTCCCGGAGCGACTCGCCCTTGCCGAGGGAGGACGAGGCGGGGCTGAAGGTCATGACGTCGGCCGAGAGCCGCCTCGCCGCCGTCTCGAAGCTGAGGCGGGTGCGGGTCGAGGGCTCGAAGAAGAGCGTCGCCACGGTTTTGCCCCGTAGCGCCGGCACCTTCGGGATCGGCCGGCCGGCGACCTCTTTGAACGAGTCGGCGAGCCCCATTACGTCGAGGATCCCCTCGCGGCCGAGGTCGGCGATCGAGAGCAGATGGTGGTTCTCGGCGCCGGCCCCTGCGTCGCTCACCGCGGACGGGCTGGCCCCTGCGCCGCTCACCGCGGACCCCCGGTTCGGCGCTCGACGAGCTCGCCGATGCTCACTCCGTCTCCTGCCACGTCGACCATCTCGTCACGTCGGGTCGGGAGGTTCTTGCCGACGTAGTCGGCCCGGACCGGCAGCTCCCGGTGCCCCCGGTCGACCATGACTGCCAGTTGCACGCTGCGGGGGCGCCCGTGGTCGCCGAGAGCGTCGAGGGCGGCGCGCACGGTCCTTCCGGTGAACAGCACGTCGTCGACGAGCACCACGTCCCTGCCGGACAGCTCGACTGGGATCGAGGTCACCTCCCCTGGCGGCACCGGCCGGAGCCCGATGTCGTCGCGGTAGAAGGCGACGTCCAGCGTGCCGAGCGGTACCTGGATGCCCTCGATCTCGCTCAGGAGTCGACACAGGCGCTGCGCCAGCGGCACGCCTCCGGTCTGGAGCCCGACGATCACGACGTCGTCCAGCCCGTGGTTCCTCTCGACGACCTCGTGGGCAATCCGCCGGAGCGCCCGCGAGACCTCGTCGACGTCCATGACCAGGGCCCGGGCAACGAAAACGCGCCCACCGGGGCGCGTCAGTCGTCGTTCTCGTTCGGCCACGCGGGCTCCTTCACCGTCCGTACGGGCCTCACTGGACCCGTTTCACGTCCGAGCCCGCATCCTACAGCCCCAGCTCGTCGAGAAGCTCGCAAGGTGGGCAAGATACGGTCTGCCGCAGAGCAGCCAACGGAGGGAGCGCCGTGACCGCGGGTGACCCGACCTATGCGTTTGCGAACGCGGCAGCAGTGCAACGGCAGCGGCTGCTGGCGATCGAGGCCATGCTCGACGAGGGGACGATCAGAGCTCTCGAGGCGCGCGGGGTCTCCTCTGGATGGCACTGCTTGGAGGTCGGCGCGGGCGCCGGATCGATCGCCTCCTGGCTCTGCACGAAAGTCGGCCCCGGAGGCTCGGTCTTGGCAACCGACCTGGATGTCCGCTTCCTCGCCGAGCTCGGGCACCCGAACCTGGAAGCACGCGCTCACGACCTGCTGAGGGACGAGCTGCCGGACGGAGAGTTCGATCTCGTTCACCTCCGGCTCGTGACGGCGTGGTTGGAGGAGCCCCAGAAAGGGCTGCGGCGTCTCGTCGCCGCGCTGAAGCCCGGCGCCTGGCTGGTGGCAGAGGAGATGGACTTCGGCTCGGTCGCCGCCGACCCACGGCTCGGTCCTGACGCGTGCTCGATGTTCTCCCGTGTCGTCGAGGCTCACAACTCGGTCCTGAGCGCCCAGCACGCCTTCGATCCCTTCTACGGACGTCGCCTCGAGGGGGATCTGTCGGACGCGGGTTTGGTGGACGTGAGCAGCGAAGGTCGGGCCGCTATGTGGCGTGGGGGCACGGCAGGCGGGACGGCGTGGCTGCTCGCATTCGTGCAGCTGCGGGAGGCAATCGTCGCCTCTGGTCTTGTCACGCCCAGCGAGCTCGACGACGTGATCGCTCTCTGTGGCGACCCCCGGCTCAGCTTTCTCTCCCAGGTCACCGTCGCCGCGTGGGGGCGTCGCGCATGACGCCGGCGGGTGCTTGCCTTCTTAGCGGGCTCGCTCGCCGGGCTCTGCACGACCGTGCAGCGCCGGCGGCGGAGTCGGCTGTCGAGCCATCTCCTGGAGTGCCAGGACCGTGCGCCAGTTGCGGGCGGTGCCTTCCACCGAAAGCACGCGGGACAGGAACTGCGGCGTCAACCTGGAGCTGTGCACCCCCTCCCCGTAGTCGACGTACAGGTGGTCGCCGTCCACCAGGCAGGCGTCTTTCGCCAGCTCGTGACCGGCCAAGGCCTTGACGCCGGCGACGTCGGGGACCCCGGCCAGAAAGACGACGTGCAGCATCCGCGGCCGCTCACTTGCCGCCCCGGGGAAGGGATTGGCCTTCACGACCAAGTCGAGCTCGCTCGGGGTGCGGACGACCACTGGAGAGCCCACACCGAATTCCTCTTTGACAAGGACGGATATGCGCTCGGCCACCTCGTCCCTCGTCAAACGAGCAGAGGTCGCCACCACGTTGCCGCTTTGCACGTAGGTCCGCACCTCAGCAAAGCCCGCCGCCTCCATCGCCTTTCGGAGGGCAGGCATCGGCACCTTGTTGTGGCTGCCGAGATTCACCGCGCGGAGCAGGCCGATCCATGTGGGCACGAGAGACGACGGTAATCGCCAACCTCCGAAGGACGAGGCTCAGCGGAGCGCCAGCTGCTCTGACCCGTAGCTCACGCCGATCGGCTCGAGCACGACGCGCCGTGGTCCGCGTTCGACGACACCGCCGAGGATGGCCTCATGACCGCACCGGCGGGCCACCCCAACAGCGACGTCTCCGGCGCCGGCGGCGACATAGAGGGCGAACCCGACACCCATGTTGAACGTCGCATAGGCCTCCGCCGGAGCGAGGCCGGCCCGCGCTGCGAGGAAGCTCAGCACCTCAGGCACCTCCGGCAGTGCGTCGATCCTGTAGGTCAACTCCCGAGGGGCACGCATGAGCTTTCGCAGCCCGTGGCCGGTGACGTGGCTCGCGTAGTGGACGGGGCCTCCCTCCCGCTGCAGCGCCTCGACGAGATCCACGTAGATGAGGCTCGGATCGAGCACGGCCTCCCCGAGCGCTCGCCCACTCGGAAGTGCCGACCGCCAACCTTCCAGCGCGGCGGCGGCGACCCGTCGGGCGAGCGACGAGCCGTTCGCGTGGAGCCCGCTCGAGGCCACGAGCACGATCTCGTCCCCGCCCTCGAGTCGACTTGGCGTCCACGGGCGGCACCCGGTGGGAACGGCTCCAAGAGCGCTCCCGGCGATGTCGATCTCGCCCTCCTCGACGATCCCCGCCAGGCTCGGGCTCTCCCCGCCCACCCAGGCGGCCCCCGACGCTGCGCATGCCTTCGACCAGCCCTCGACGAGCGAGGCATGGCGGCTGCCGGTGTACCAGCGGGCTGAGCCTGTGGCGAAATAGGCGTTCAGGCTGACGGGCAGGGCGCCGGCGCAGCACATGTCGTTCACGATGGCGGCCACCGCATCGACTCCGACGTCGGAGAACCTGTCGAGCCCGAGTGACTCTTGCACCTCGCCGGCTATCACCGACTTCGTCCCGAGGCACTCGAGCACGAC
>JBOGHY010000103.1:0-5332 GCA_050742375.1 Acidimicrobiales bacterium
GTGGTCGCCGCGCCGCCGCATGACCAAGAGGTCGTACCGAAGGCGGTGTCCCTCTAGCCAGGCAAGTGTCGCCTCGCGCACCCTCGACGGTCGGGCGGTGAGGAGCACGACGGCGACATCGTCGGCCAGCAACCCGATGAGCTCGGCGACGTCGCGATTGAGGGGGTCCTCGCCGCAGGCGTCGAAGAAGGCGTCCCAGTCGCGCCGAGGTCCCTCGAGGAAGTGCTGGCGACCCCGCGCGTCCGAAACGACGCCGTCGAGATCGAACACGACGGCAGGACCAGCGCCTAGGGGTCCCTTCGGCCAGTGCCAGGCGGGGTCCACAACGTCTCCTTCCTCTGGCCGGGGCCTATCGCGCTCGGCCTGTGCCGGGCCGGGATGGCACCCGGGCGATCGGCAGGCTAGCGAGACGCGGCTGGCGCCGCTATGGCGGCCGAGGCTGCAAAGATGGACCAAGCATGACCGTCCCTCTCGCCGAGTCGTGCATCCGCGTCCAGGTTCCCTTCGGGGGAAGGGCTGTCCTCGCGAGCGACCTGTTCCTCGAGGCAGTTCCTACGCCTGCCTCCGCCGCGGCGGCAGGCGAGCTCGCCAACGCGCTCGCCGCTGTGGAGGGCCCAGGGGCTCTCGTCGTTGCGGGGAACCTCTTTCGACTGGATATCGTCGCCGCGCCGCACGGCAACGACCACGCGGCGGCGCCGCACGGCGGCGAACGCGCCGCCCTCGCCGTGCGGGCCCTGGAGGCACACGCTCCACTGCGCCGGGCGATCGCCTCCTTCCTAGGTGCCCCGTCGCGGCGGGCGATCCTGCTGCCGGGCACGAGGGACCGTGCGATGTGCTTCGACGAGGACGCCGCAGAGGCGCTGTCATGTCTCGGCTTCGAGATCGCCCTCGAGGCCGAGCTCGAGGTGCAGGTGGCGGCGGGGTGGCGGCGGGTGCGTGTCGAGCCCGGATGGCGCTATGACCGCCGCAACGCCTTCGGCGACCCGGCCGACCCGAACGACAGCCCGCTCGGGCAGCACGCCGCAGTCGAGCTCTTCCCGGCGCTTTCGGCTTCGAGGTCCGGGTGGCTCGAGGGGATCGACCGTATCCAGGACCCCGCCGGGCTCGGCCGCTTCATCGCCTCGCGCCTCGCCTACCGGCGCCTCGGGCGCTACCTGTGGGTACTGCTCGTGCCAGTGGTGGTCGCACTCGTGGCGAGGCTGCCGGAGCTCTGGTTCTTCGGGGTTCCCGGCGACCTGAAAGGCGTCGCCCGCCCTCTCGCCGAGGTGGGCTTCACGCTGCTCCTCGAGCTGGTCGCCGGCTTTGCCCTCCTGGCGGTGCTGAACCACCGCATCTGGACGGGGCCCGGTGCTGCGCTTCTCGGCCCAGGCGGTGACCGCGCCAACGACGCCGCCAGGGACGCAGCCCGAAGGCTCGTCGCCGCTGGCTACGCCGGGCTCGTCACCGGCCACACGCTGCGCGCCGAGCTCTCCAACCTCGGGCGCGGGTTCTACGCCAACACGGGCGCCTGCGCCGAGGTCGTGCAAGAGCAGGCCGCCGCCCTCGGGATGCCGCCGGTCTTCGTCCACGACGAGCAGGCGTCCTTCGTCGAGATCGAGGGTGGGGCCGAGGTGCACGCCCGCCTCTGCCTGGCGAGCAAGCGGTTGCCGCCCCCGACGCTGCTCGAGCGGCTCGTCTCCGGAAGGCGGCGTCCCGCCCTCGAGCTGTCGGTCGTGGCGTCGTACCCGGCGGGAGGGAGCTTTCCTCCAGTCGCCGACGCGACGCGCCGCCGCCGTCTAGTGCGGCGCCTGGCGGCCGCAGTGGTCGGCCTCGTCGGCGCCATAGACCTTGCCTCGGCACTCGTCCCGGTGAAGGTGCGCGGCCGACTCCACCCCTACCTCGGCTACGTCCCGCTCGGCGCGAGCGCCCTCGCCGGCGCTCTCGACGCTCTTGCCGGCCTCGCTCTTCTGCTGGTCGCCCGTGGGCTCCGGCGTGGCCAGCGCCTCGCCTGGGCAGTGGCCGTCATCGCCCTGGCGGGCACGGTTGTCTTCCACATCTTGCGCGAGGGCCAGTTCCTCGAGGCGCTCGCGGCTCTGGCCGTGCTGGTAGGCCTCGTGTGGGCCCGCGACTCGTTCCGTGCCGGCTTCAACCAGCCCTCGGTGCGAAAGGGGCTCGTCACCCTCGTCGCCGGAGTCGGCGTGATCACTTCGTTCGTGACGATCGTGCTCGAGGTCGGCGTCGCCGTCGACCGCGACGGCCGCTCGCTCGCCTGGACGACGGCCTTCGCGGCGGCGGCGGAGCGGCTCGCGGGCGTGGACACGATCGCGCTGCCACGCCTCGTCGAGATCTTTCTCGACCCGGCGCTCGTCGCCGTGGGGCTCGGCATCTTGGGCGTGGCACTGCTGCTCGTCTTCAGGCCCATGGTCGACCGACGGCTGGGGGCGGGGGGCGACCGCCGGCACGGATCCGGCCCCGCCAGCTCGCTCGATCGTGCTCGCGAGATCGTCGCACGGCGAGGAGGCGGGACTCTCGACTACTTCGCCCTGCGCAGCGACAAGCAGCACTACTTCGACAGGGACGGCGTCATCGCCTTCGCCATCCACTCCGGCGTGTGCCTCGTGTCCCCCGACCCGATCGGACCGGTTGAAGAGCGTCGGCGGCTCTGGAGCGGCTTTCGAGGCTTTGCGGACGAGCACGGCTGGGCCGTCGCCGTGCTCGGGGCGGGCGAGGAGTGGCTGCCCGCCTACCACGCCTCCGGCATGCGCAGCCTCTACATCGGCGACGAGGCGGTGGTCGACGTCCGCACGCTCTCGCTCGACGGCGGGGCGCGCAAGGGGCTTCGCCAGGCGGTCAACCGCATCGCCAGGTACGGGTACTCGATCTCGTTCCACGACCCAGCCACCCTCGGCGAGCCGCTCACAACCGAGCTGCGTGCCGTCATGGAGCTCAGCCGGCGCGGCGCGGTGGAACGAGGTTTCTCCATGACTCTCGGGCGCATATTCGACCCCGCCGACCGGGGACTCCTGCTGGCGGTGGCGCACGACCCGGTCGGCCGCGCCGTCGCCTTCTGCCAATTCGTGCCCGCCCCCGCGATCGAGGGTTACTCGCTCGATCTCATGCGGCGGGATCCGGCCGAGCACCCGAACGGACTGTTGGACTTCATCCTCGTCCGCACCATCGGTCACCTGAAAGACTCGGGCCATGCCCGGCTCGGGCTCAACTTCGCCATGATGCGCGCCGTTCTCGCCGACGAGGCAGGCGACGGCATCCCGACGAGGCTCGAGCGCTTCCTCCTCAAGCGAATGAGCGATTCCATGCAAATCGAGTCACTCTGGCGCTTCAATGCCAAGTTCGGTCCCGAGTGGCTACCCCGCTACGTCGCCTGGGACTCGGCCGAGCAGTCGCTCTCGACGGCACTCGCCATCGCCCGAGCGGAGAGCTTCTGGGACCTGCCGCTAGTCGGCCGGTTCCTCGTGGCGGGCGCCGGCGCTGCCGGCGGTGCGGACCGTGCGGGGGGTGCCGGCGGTGCGGGGGGTGCGGGCCGTGCGGACGAGGTGCCCGCCGGGGTGTCCGATGGGGCGGCCGGTGCAGCCGGGGCCATCGGCCCTTCCCGGACGTCCGGCGCCGCCCGCGCAAGAGGCTCGGCTCGGGCAAGGGGCTGGGCCGGAGTGAGTCTCCCGCGACGGTAAGCATGCTTCCGAACTATCCACACAGTGTGGTGATATTGCGGGCGACATATGGCCGGTTGGCCGCCGCAGGATCCGAGCTGCGGCAGGGAGCGCATGGCCACACCTTCCACCTGCTCGTCGTCGACCCAGTTATCGCCGGCCGGCGCCCAGAGCGGCCCCGGGGCAAGACCCAGGGGCCCATCTGCTCGGGAGCCGCACGGACGCAGAGTCGAACCCTGACTGCTTGACCTCGCCCCTGGGGCAGGGGCCAGGATCTCGCGGTGGCCGAAGAGCGTCCGGGATCATCGCTGTCGAGGGGCGAGCTCGCGCGGCGAGCCAGGCTGACCCCAAAGGCGTTGCGGGTCTACGAGCGGGTTGGGCTGCTCTCGCCGGTGGGCATCGAGGAGACGAACGGCTATCGCCGCTACGGTGCCGATCAGGTCCGCACCGGACAGCTCATCGGTCTGCTGCGTGGCGCAGACCTGAGCCTGGCCGACATCGCCCTCGTGCTCGACGACCTAGCCCGGGATGCCAAGGCGGCTGTCACACGCCTTGACCAGCTCCTCGCGCAGATCAACCGGCGCCACGCCGATCGCCTGCTCGTCATTCGCCACGTCCAAGCCACCCTGCGCGAAGGAGACGACCCCATGTTCCCCATCGAGACGCGCCACGTGCCCGCCCGCCGGGTGATGTCGATCCAACGCCGGCTCCACGCGCAGGAGACCGACGGCTTCGCCCGGGAGACCAAGGCGAGCTTCGTCGCCCACCTGGGGGCCACCGAGCCGACCGGGCCCTTCTGCCTGATCTTCCACGGCGTCGTCGACGCCGAGTGCGATGGCCCGCTCGAGGCCGTCCTCGGCTGTCCCGAGGATGTCCTCGCCACCGAGGAGATCGGGATCCGCACTGAGCCGGCACACGACGAGGCTTACACGACCATAACCAAGGCCCAGTGGGCCTACCCTGCCATCCTCGCCGCCTATGACGCCGTGGCTTGCTCACCGGAAGTGCGGGCCCGTCCCGGGAGCCGGCTGTCGTGCCGGGAGGTTTACCTGGCCGCGCCCGATTCCATCGGTGACGACGAGCCGATCTGCGACGTGGCCTTCCCCCTCGGCGATCCCTAGACCGCTCACCCATGGGCATCTGGGGATGAGCGGTCGGTGGCGGCTGCCGAGCGGATTGGGCGACCGGCCGCGCCAACGGTGGTATTGACGGACCGGTGAGCGACGGACGCCCAGCGGATCAAGCCGAGCGCACCCGCTGGACACTTGAGGCGCCGAGGTCGTCGGCCTAGACCTGAGCCCCGCCATGGTGCAAGAGACGAGGCGTCGCTGCCAGGGACGCGGACACTTCCTCGTCGCCGATTTGGCCGAACCGCTCCCGCTCGAGGCCCACTCCGTCGATGGCGTCACCTGCTCGCTGGTGCACGACTCCCTACCGAGCTCTCGAAGGTCGACGCAGTGCCCTGGTTCATTGTCTACCGGCTCCGACTGGCCAGGTAGGAGCTTTGCGCCTAGCGGTCGCTGCCGTAAGCAGCCGGAGGTTCTGATCCAGGCCGTGGCGCGGCGAGTCCAGCCCGCGCTCAGAAGAGGAGTGACGCCGCGTGGGCGAAGTCGAAGAGCGGCGAGGGCCAGATGCCGAGCACGACGGTGAAGGCGACCGTGACAAACAGCGCCAGCTCGGTTCCC
>JBOGHY010000104.1:0-6340 GCA_050742375.1 Acidimicrobiales bacterium
TCGCCCGGGAGAGGTCGAAGTAGCCAGAGAGGAGCTCTCTTACCTCTTCTGGGTCCTTTGACTCAGATAGCGGGGTGAAGCCGACGAGGTCGCAGAAAAGAACAGAGACATGGCGCCGCTCGGTGCCAAGAGGAACGACGCCTTGGGCCGCCTCGGGCTTGGCCGCCGGGGCAGGCACGAGCGGCGTGGAGGCTGGGACCGAGGTGGCCGAGGACTCCCTGGCAACCGATGCTGTAACGGGCGTACCGCATTCGTCGCAGAAGCGGCTGTCGTCGTCCAGTACCGCGGCGCAAGCCGGACACGTGGGAGCAAGAGGGGCGCCGCAGCTCTTGCAGAACCGCTTGCCGTTCACGTTCTCGTATCCACAGGCCGGACAGCGCATCTTCACCTCCCCTCCTTGCCGGTCAAGGTTACGACTTCATGTGGAACCCAGCCGAGAGACCCGTCAAACCCTTTTCCGTCCGTCCACCCTCCCGTTTCTCGCTCCGGGCTTCGCGTCCCCTCGCCCGGCTGGCGGGCACTTGGGGCGCCGGCGGCGCCATGCGTCCGCAGAGCGACCCTAGGCGCCGAGCTCGGCGACGGCACAACCAGCGCGCAGCCCCGCGCTATGTTGCCAGCGCGCTCGCGATCTGCAAGGCCGCTCGACCTCAGGCTCGCCTCCGATGTGCTCCGAACCGAAGGAGGCGCCATGCGGCCGCCTGTGGACCAGGGACCGATCCGAGTGCTGCTCGAGATCGTGCCTGAGCTGTTGCCCCACTACCTGGACCTCGTCGACATCTACGAGGAGGACCTGACACCCGAGACCGTCTTCATGGAGCTCGCAGACGTCGTCACCAACCTCGTCGCCTCCGACGGCGATCCGGAGGTCCTGGACCGATGCCTGGAGGCCGCCGAGGAGGTGGCGACCGGCTGGCCCGAGGACCACGACCTCGTCGGCCTCTGCTTCCTCAACCTGCTCCCCGACTGGGTGCTGGAACTGATCGAAGCGAATCTCGGAGCGCAGACGACCGAGATCCGTGCCCGCCTCGACGCCGGTTGGCCCGAGGTCTCCGGCGCTTCAGGATCTGAGGCGAGCAGGTAGCTCGGCCTCGACGGCCTCGACGCACGCCTGCCTGAGCACTGCGAGCTCGCTCTCGACGAGGGTGCGGTCCGTGGCGCAGAAGCGGAGCCTGAAGGCGAGCGATCGCTCCCCGGTCGCATGGGCGCGCCCGGAGCGGTAGACGTCGAAGAGCTCGACCGACTCGCACAGATCGGTCGCCGCCGCCCGCAGCACGCGCTCGACTTCTCCAGCAGGGACTCGATCCGGCACGACGAAGGCCAAGTCGACGTCGCTCGACGGGTATCGGCTGACCGATCGGGCCTGGACCGAGCGGCGCGGTGCCGAGGCGAGCGCCTCGAGGTCGAGCTCCAGCCAGCCGACTCGCTCGTGGGCGAGGCCGAAGGCCGCCACCACCTCGGGGTCAACCTCGCCCACCGCGCCGATCGCCAGGCGGTGACCCGGAGACGAACCGGCCACACCCGCGGCGAAGAGCTCGCCCGTACGCGTGGGATGAAGACCCGGGAGCGAGCCGGAGGCGCCGTCTGGCCCGGGCGAGACCTGGACGAGCTCGACGCCGGCGACACCGAGCGCATCGGAGACCACTCGCCAGGCGTGCGCCGCGGTGCGGGCGTCGTCATGCTCGTGGGCGAGGAGCAGCCCGAGTCGCTCTTGCTCCTCGACCGGGCCCGAGGCGTCGCCACCCGCGGCGAAGACGTCACCCAGCTCGAAGAGGCGCAGGAAGGCGTGACGGTGCCCCGAGTTGTAGGCGAGCGCCCCGAGGAGGCCGGCGAGCAGTCCGCTGCGCAGGACAGACTCCTCGGCCGCCATCGGGTTCGACAGCCTGACGGGCTCGCCCACATGACCCGCCCGCGCCTGCGCCGCAGGATCGGCGATCGAGCTCGTCCAGGCCTCGTGAGCCCCGAGCCCGGCGAGCACCCACCGCAGCCTGCGCCTCAGTTGCTGGCGGTCGTCGAGGCGTCCCACGAATGGTGATCGGCGCTGCGTCCGGGCGATGTTGCGGTAGCCGAAGGTCCGCGCCACGTCCTCGATGACGTCGACCTCGGCGACGACGTCGGGGCGGAACGACGGGACGGAGAGCTCGACGGCCTTCTCGACCGACCCGTCCCCACGCACGTAGCCGATCGGCTCGAGCAGCCCGGCGATGTCGTCGGCGGTCAGGTCGGTGCCGAGCAGGCCGTTCACCCGCGTGGTCCGGACGGACAACCGCGTCGGCGCGATGCGGACCGGGTGGTCGTCGACAAGGCCGGGCGCCACGACCGGGGCGGTCGCCCCGGCGGCGGCCGCAGCTTCGGCGACGAGCTCGCAGACCCTGAGCGCAGCACGCTCCACTCCTCCGGGATCGACACCGCGCTCGAAGCGAGTCGACGCCTCCGTGCGCAGCCCGAGATGCCGGGCGGTGCGACCGACTGCGGCGGGAAGGAACTGGGCCACCTCGAGCAGGACAGATTTCGTCGCCTCGGTGATCTCGCTCGAACGGCCGCCCATGACGCCGCCGATCCCCACAGGCTGGTCGGCGACGTCGCAGATGAGGCAGTCGAGGGCGCTCAACGGCTCGCCCGGGCGCGCCGGGCGCGTACCGAGCGTCCGCTCCTCCCCGTCAAGAGTGACGATGACCTCGCCGGGGCGGGCTGCCCGCACCCCGAGCCCGCCGCCGCCGACGGCGCGAAGGTCGTAGGGGTGCGTCGGCTGGCCGAGCTCGAGCATGACGTAGTTGGAGGCGTCGACCACGGCATCGACGGGCCGCATGCCGGCGAGCGTCAGGCGTCGCTGCACGACCACCGTCGACGGCACGCTCGAGACCCCGGTGAGCACCCTTGCCGCTAAGCGCCCGCAGAGCTCGGGGCTCTCCACCTTCACCGAGGCGAGCTCGGCGGCCGGGGGCCCGGACTCGACCACCTCGGGCTCGGGGGCAAGAAGCGGCAGGCGCAGGCGGGCGGCGAGGTCGCGGGCGACCCCGAGCATGCAGAGACAGTCGGGCCGGTTGGGCTCGATGGCGAGGTCGAACACGACGTCGGGGGTTATGGCGAGGTGCTCGGCGAGCGGGCGCCCGAGCTCTGGGCCACCGGGTCCCGCCCGTCCGAGCACGAGGATGCCCTCGGCATCGCCCGAGAGCCGGAGCTCGCGCCCCGAGCAGAGCATGCCGTTCGAGACCACACCTTTCATCTTCCGGCGCCCAATTCGAAAGCCGCCCGGGAGCTCCGCACCGACCGGTGCCAGGCCCACGACGTCACCGATCGAGAAGTTCCATGCCCCGCAGACGACCTCGATGTCGGCCCCTGCGCCGGCGTCGACCACGACCTTTCGGATCCGGTCGGCGCCAGATATCGGGGCGATCGCCTTCACCTCGGCGAGGACCACGTCATCGAGCCCCTCGCCGACGTGCTCGACGGACTCGACCACGAGGCCGAGGGCGTCCAACTCGGCCGCCAGGTCCGCCACCGAGGCACGGTCGGTGGCAGACGCCCGAAGCGGGGCGAGTGCCTGTAACCACGACAGCGGGGCGCGCATAGAGGGGCTTTCGTCCTTTCTTTCGAGGGAGGCTCAGAACTGCTCGAGGAAGCGGACGTCGTTCTCGAGGAGGCTGCGGAGGTCGGCGATCCCGTGGCGCATGATGGCGAGGCGGTCGATACCGAAGCCGAAGGCGAAGCCCGTCCAGATGTCCGGGTCGACCCCCGTCGCCTCGAAGACGGCCGGGTGCACCATGCCGCAGCCGCCGAGCTCGATCCATCCGGTGCCGGCACAGGTGCGGCAACCGCCGCCACCGCAGATCATGCAGCTCACCTCGAACTCGGCCGACGGCTCGGTGAAGGGGAAGTAGCCAGGTCGGAGCCGGGAGGCCACGTCCTGTCCGAAGATCGAGTGCACGAGGATCTCGATCGTGCCGGCGAGATCGCCGAAGGTGACGCCCCTGTCGACGACGAGACCCTCGATCTGGTGGAAGACCGGCAGGTGGATTGCATCTGGGGTGTCGCGCCGGTAGACGCGCCCGGGCGCGACGGCATAGACGGGGGGCACGCGACGCTGGAGCAGGTGGATCTGGACCGGGGAGGTGTGCGTGCGCAACAGGAGCGCCTCCGGCCCGGGCGACTCGACGAAGAACGTGTCGACCAGGCTCCTTGCCGGGTGGTCGGGGCCGATGTTGAGCGCCTGGAAGTTGTACCAGTCGCTCTCGACCTCCGGGCCCTCGGCGATCTCGTAGCCCATCCCGACGAAGACGTCCTCGAGCTCCTCGCGGACCTGAGTGACGAGGTGGAGATGCCCGGCTAGGGACCCGGGGAGCACCTCGGTGAGATCCAGTCGGTCGGCGAGGAGGCGCTCGGCGCGCTCGGAGGCAGAGAGCACCTGGCGTCGTCTCCCTGCCAGCTCCTCGAGCTCGCGTCGCAGCGCGACAAGGCGTTCGCCCGCCCGAGGACGTTCCTCGGGGGTCAAGCGCCCGACCTGCTGGTACAAACCGGCGAGAAGAGAGCGCTTGCCTACGGCCTCGCGGAGGGCCTCCTCGAGCGCCTCGAGCGAGCCCGATGCCTCTATGCCGGCGACCGCCTTGTCGCGCACCTCGCCAAGGAGCGCGTCGGAGCTCGGCACGGGCGCGTCGGACATGACCGAGATGCTACGGGAGGCGACGCCGCCGGGCCGCTTCGAAGAGCATGACCGTCGCCGCCATGGCGACGTTGAGCGACTCGGTCGGCGCCTCCATCGGGATCGTCACCACCGTGGCCGCCTCGACGAGCGTGTCGGGCAGCCCATGGGCCTCGTTGCCGAGTAGCAGCGCCGACCTCGCTCCCCAGGGCGCCTCGGTGTAGTCGATCCCGCCGCGGGCTGCTGCCGCCAGCACTCTGTAGCCCGCTCTCGAGAGCGAGCAGACGACCTCGGCGGCATCACCGCCGCGGGCGAGAGGCACCTCGAAGATCGCACCGGCGCTCGCACGAACAACTTTCGGGTTGTAGAGGTCAACCGAGCCCGAGCAGGAGACCACGCCGGCGGCACCGGCCGCCCCGGCCGTGCGGATCAAGGCGCCGAGGTTCCCGGGATCGCGTACTCCGGCGCAGACGACGAGCGGGCGGCCGGTGTCGTTACCGCCAGCCTCGATGAGGTTGCCGAGAGGGACGTCGAGAGCCGCCACCACGGCGCATATCGGTTGCGGCGTCGCCGTGTCGGCAACGCGCTCCATCACCCCCTGCGCGAGCACGAAGACCCTTGCCCCGGCGAGCTGCGCCCGTTCGGCCAGCTCGAGGACGGACGGATCGTCCCGCCCCTCGGCGCCGACGAAGACGGCCTCCACGCCAGCCGAGGATCCGAGTGCACCAGCCACCAGCTTGAGACCTTCGGCGACGAAGGCATGTTCGGTCTCTCTCACCCCTGAGCGGTGCAGCAGCCGCCGCAGGCGCTGGACGCGTTGGTGGCGCGCCCCGAGGGTGTCGAGGCTCAGGAGGCTCCCTCTTCGCCAACGTCGCCTGCTGCAGGCGCGGCGTCGCCTGCCGCCGCGGCGGCGTCCGGCGCCTCGGCGGCGTTGTGCGCCTCGGCGGCGTTGTGCGCCTCCCCCTGGGGGTCGCCAGCCGAGATCGGTCCACCGCCGTTCGTGCTCGCGGCGCTCCCGACAGCCACCTTCACGAGACCTGCGAAAGCTCTCGGGTCGCGCACGGCAAGGTCGGCGAGGATCTTCCGGTCCACCTCGACGCCTTCTCTGTGCAGCCCGGCGATGAGGCGGCTGTAGGTGGTCCCGTTCTGGCGTGCGGCAGCGTTGATCCGCTGGATCCACAACTGGCGGAAGTCCCCCTTGCGTGCTCGCCGGTCGCGATAGGCGTACTGCAGGGAGTGCATCACCTGCTCGTTTGCAGCCCGGTAGGACCGCGACTTGTTGCCGTAGTACCCCTGGGCGCGCTCGAGCACGATGCGCCGGCGCTTCTTCGCGTGGACCGCGCGCTTCACCCTGGCCATCACGGGCTCCTTTCGTCGTCGTGGGTCAATCGGGGCCAATCGACCTGTTTGTCTTGTGGTGGCCCCCGGCCGGACCCGCTGCCTGCCCGCCGGGTGCTCCGCCGGGCGGAGCACCCGGCGGCGGGGCACCCCTAGATGCCGAGCAGGCGGCGAACCTGTTTGCGATCCGCGGAGGAGACCTCGACCTCGCGACCTAGGCGACGGGTGCGCGTGGAGGTCTTCTTCTCGAGGATGTGTCCCCTCATCGCCTGGCGGCGGCGGATGCGCCCCGAGCCCGTGATCTTGAAACGCGCGGCTGCCCCACGGTCGGTCTTGCGCTTAGGCATTGCTTCCTTCCCCTGTCCC
>JBOGHY010000105.1:0-5752 GCA_050742375.1 Acidimicrobiales bacterium
CCATCAGATCGACGATCTTGCCCACCCCGGCTTGCCCCCCCACAGCCAGTCCCCACAAGTACGGCCGGCCGATCAGCACGGCATTGGCACCGAGGGAGAGTGCTTTCAGCACGTGGGCGCCCCTGCGGATCCCCCCGTCCAGGTAAACCTCAATGCTCGGACCCTCAGGTCGGGAGCCGGCAGAGCCGCCGGAGCCGCCGGAGCCGCCGGCACCACCCAGAGCGGCGACGACCTCGGGCAGGACCGACAAGGTGGACGGGGCTCCGTCGAGCTGCCGGCCGCCGTGGTTGGAGACGATCACCGCGTCGGCGCCGCTCTCGGCGGCTCGACGGGCGTCATCGCCACCGAGGATGCCCTTCACGATCAGCTTGCCCGTCCATCGCTCCCTCAACCAGGCGATGTCGTCCCAGGTGAACGGCGACGCGGCCATCGAAAGCATCTTCGGGGCGGCGACGAGCCCCTGGCCGAAGTCCCGCACGTCAGTGGATCCGTCGGTAGCCGCCGACCGCCGGCCGAGTGCCGCGCTCAGGGCCCGAAGATCGAAAGCGGCCAGCAACCCCCCGCCGCCCGCCGTCCGGGCCGATCTGCCCGCCGTCCGGGCCGATCGGCCCGAAGCCGCGGCTCGCCCCGATGCGGCACGCCCTGGTGCCCGCCCGAGCACGTCGAGGCCGTCGCGTGCCATCCGGTAGGTCCACATGGGCCGCGAGAGCACCTGGGGACCGAGATGAAGGGCGTTGTGCGCCCCAATGCGCAGGGGCGGCGCCACGCCGTGATGGATGTCTCGCTCGCGGTTGCCGAGGGCGGGGGTGTCGATCGTGACGACGAGCACCGACACCCCGGCGGCAGCCGCGCGAGCGCACACCTGCTCGGCGTCGGGGCGGCCTCCGGAGGAGTACAGCTGGAACCACACGCGCCCGGGGGCGGCTGCGACGACATCCTCGACAGGGGAGCCGGCGACAGTGCTCAGCACCGAGAGCGTGCCCCGCGAGGCGGCCGCGCGGGCCACGCCCACCCCGGCGTCGGGATGCATGGCGCGCACGAGGCCGCACGGGGCCAGCAGGATGGGGAGGGCCACCTCGGTGCCAAGGACCGTCGTCGACAGATCGGGAGACGACACCCCCATGCCCATGTGCGGCCGGAAGACCACCTCGTCGAAGACCGCCTCGTTCTCGCGCATGGTCGTCTCGTCGTCGGCGGCGCCGTCGACGTAGTCGAAGATGACCCGCGGGAGCCTCCGCCGTGCCGCCCGGCGGGCGTCGGCGACGTTGGCGATGCGCTCAAGCCTCACAGCGACCCCGCCACGACGGCGGCTGCCCGCCCGGCGGCCTCGATCGTGCGGTCGATGTCGTCCTCTCCGTGGGCGAGGGAGCAGAACCCCACCTCGAAGGGGCTCGGTGCCAGCGCCACGCCCTCGGCCAGCATGGCATTGAAGAAGCTGGCGTAGAGCCCGTTGGCGGCGGCTGCCCGCGCATCTTCGTAGTCGGCGACCGGCTCGTCGGCGAAGTAGACGCCGAACAGGCTCCGGTACACAGGGACCTGGGCCTTAAGCCCCTCAGCAGAGATTGCCGCCGCCAGACCCGACCCGAGCCGCGCCACCTTGGACGAAAGCCCCTCGTACTGCTCCGTGCCGAGGCGGCCGAGCACCGCCCTCCCGGCAGCCGTCGCCAGCGGGTTCCCCGACAGGGTCCCCGCCTGGTAGACGGCGCCGAGCGGAGCGAGGCACTCCATGAGATCACGCCGCCCCCCCACCGCCGCCAGTGGCAGCCCGCCCCCGATCACCTTGCCGAAGGTGAACAGGTCGGGCGCCACCCCGACGAGGCGCGAAACCGACCCGCGGGTCAGGCGGAAGCCTGTGATCACCTCGTCGAAGATGAGGAGAGCCCCGGCGTCGTCGCAGGCGGCCCGCAGACCCTGAAGAAAGCCGCTCGCCGGCGGCACGAGGCCCATGTTGGCCGCAACCGGCTCGACGATCACGGCCGCCATGCTCGCGTCGAGCTCCGGCACCTGGTTGTAGGGAACCACGACGGTGTCGGCAACGGCCGACTCCGGCACGCCCTTCGAGCCTGGAAGCCCGAGCGTGGCGACGCCGCTCCCGCCCGCTGCCAGTAGGGCGTCGGCGTGGCCGTGGTAGCAGCCGGCGAACTTCACCACCCGCGGGCGGCCGGTCGCTCCCCGGGCCACCCGCAGCGCCGTCATCGTCGCCTCGGTGCCCGAGGAGACGAGGCGGACCATGTCAAGGCCGTCGACGGCCGCCACGAGCTCCTCGGCGAGGCGGACCTCGCCTTCGGTCGGCGCGCCGTAGGTGGTTCCGGCCTCTGCGGCTGAGGCGATCGCGGCCAGCACCTCCGCATCGCCGTGGCCGAGGATCGACGCCCCCCAGGACTGGACGTAGTCGAGGTAGACCGATCCGTCCGCATCCGTCACGAAAGCCCCTCCGGCGCGCGACACGAAGTAGGGACGCGACCCGACCGACGTGAACGACCGGACCGGCGAGTTGACACCGCCCGGGATGACCCCGCTCGCACGCTCGAAGAGGGCCTCGGAGACCGGCCCCGGCACCCAGCCGGCACTCGCCTGTCCGCGCGTCGCCCGGAGAGCGCCGCCGTCCTGCCGGGCGACGGCGCTCAAGAGAGCGCCTCGGCCACCTCGGCGGCGAAGTAGGTGAGAACGAGACAGGCTCCGGCTCTCCGGATCGCCGTCAGGTGCTCGAGCGCCACGGCGGCGCCGTCGATCCACCCCTTTTCCGCCGCCGCCTTCACCATGGCGTACTCGCCGCTCACGTGGTAGGCGGCCACCGGCACGTCGACGGCCGGATCCGACGCCAGTGCCGCGATGACGTCGAGGTACGAGAGCGCCGGCTTCACCATGACGACGTCGGCGCCCTCGCGCACGTCGAGGCGCGCCTCGGCGAGCGCCTCGCGCACGTTCCTCGGGTCCTGCTGGTAGGAGCGCCGGTCTCCCCCGCCGGCGATGCTCACCTCGACTGCGTCCCGGAAAGGCCCGTACAGGCCGGAGGCGTACTTGGCGGCATAGGCGAGGATCGCATGCTCCGGGTGCCCGCTCCCGTCCAGCGCCGAACGGATCGCCGCGACCTGGCCGTCCATCATCCCGCTCGGTGCGACCACGGCCGCACCGGCGTCCGCCTGGGCAATCGCGACCTCGGCGTAGCGCTCGAGAGTGGCGTCGTTGTCGACGCTGCCGTCAGAGCGGACTATCCCGCAGTGTCCGTGGTCGGTGTACTCGCCGAGCGCGTCGGCAAGGCTCCGAAGCGCCACCTGAGCTATCCCGGCGGGGTCGGAGGCGCCCGACCCGACGGCGTCCTTGCGGGCCGGCACGCCGAAGACGATGACGCCCGGGATGCCGAGCGATACCAGGCGCTTCGCCTCGACGGTGGCCGATGCCACCGTGTGCTGGACCACCCCCGGCATCGAGACGACCGGCGCCGGCTCGGAGATGCCCTCTCGGACGAACAGCGGGGCCACGAGGTGGTCGGGCCTGAGGTTCGTCTCGGCGACGAGGCGCCGCAGCGCCGGCGTGCGGCGCAGCCGCCGCATGCGCCGTGCCGGGAAGGCGCCCCCGTAGATGGACATGCCCGGGAGATTAGGGCCGGCCGGAACGGGCCGCGTACGACGCGAGGGCGTCGACGAGCCCTTCCATGGAATGGATCTCGGCCTCGACTACAACGGCCATGCCCTCCGCCGTGGCGGTGGCGGCCGTCACGGGCCCGATGCAGGCGACGACTCGGGGGGCCCGGCGCGCCCCGATGAGCTCGACGAATCCCGTCACGGTCGAAGAAGAGGTGAAAGTCACGGCGTCGGCACCCGCGGCGGCATCTTTCAGGTCCTCGCCCAGGAGGGGACGCCGCGTGCGGTAGGCCTCGACCACGTCCACGTCCCAGCCTTTGCGGCGAAGCCCCTCCGGGAGCACCTCGCGAGCCACCGCCGCCCGCGGGAGGAGCACGCGCCTCGCCGCACGCCCGGCGCCGCTCCCGCCGCCGCCAGCGCCTCCTCCGCCAGGCGCGCTTGGAAAGGCCTCCGCCAGAGCCTCGGCGATGAAGCGCTCCGGGACCAGGTCGGCTGCGATCCCGACGCTCTGCAGTGCCGACTCTGTGCCCTCGCCGATGGCGGCCACCTGCGACTGAACGAGGGGGCGGGCATCGCGCAGCCCGGCGAAGACCCGCTCGACGGCATTGGCCGAGGTGAACACGACCCAGGCGTAGTTCCCGGCAGCGACGCGCCGAAGGGCCGCGCGGAGCGCCGCTCCGCCGTCGGGGGGCTCGCAGATCTCGATCGTCGGAACCTCGATCGGCATGGCCCCGGCCGCCTTCAGGATCGCCGACAGATGGCCCGCCTGGTGGCGCGCGCGGGTCACGCAGATGCGCCACCCGGAAAGCGGCTTGCGACCGAACCCAGACCGGGCGGGCGCGACACCAGCCGGGACGCCGCCCGATCGGGCCCCCGGGACGGTCACGATCGGCCTCCCGGCGCCTCCGAATCGGCGAGCGCGAGGAGAGCACGACCCCCCCGGCGATCGAGGATCTCCTCCGCCAGAGAGCGACCGAGGGCGTCGGGGTGGGCCGCTTCCCCCGTAAGGCTCGATCGGACGAGCACGTGGCCGTCCTCGGAGGCGACGAGGCCCTCGACAACGAGCGAGCCGTCCCCTGTGAGCTCGGCCGAGGCGCCCACGGGCCGGTCGCACCCGCCGCCGACGCCGGCGAGAAAGGCGCGCTCTGCCAGGAGGCAACGGTGGGCTGCGTCGTCGTCGATCGGGGCCAGCAGCTCTGCGACTTCGCCGTCGCCGGGCCGCGAGCAGACGGCGATGGCTCCCTGGCCGACCTGTGGCAGCATCTCGGCGATCGAGAGCACCTGGGCGGCACGCCCGCCCCAGCCGAGGCGCCAAAGGGCGGCGGCAGCTACGACGACGGCGCCGCCGGCAGGCACCTTGGCTATGCGGGTGCCCAGGTTGCCCCGCAGCTCCTCGAAGGCGAGGTCGGGGCGCAGCCAGGCGAGCTGCGCCCGCCGGCGCACCGAGCCCGTGGCGATGCGCGCGCCGGGCCCGAGGTCGCGTAGCGCCGCCCCGACGAGAGCGTCGCGCCGGTCCGCCCGTTCAGGGACGACGGAGATCTCGAGCCCTGAGGCGATGCTCGCGGGCAGATCCTTGGCCGAGTGCACGGCGGCGTCGGCGCGGCCCTCGAGCACTGCCGCCTCGACCTCGGCGACGAAGATCCCCTGGCCTCCGAAAGAGTGGATGGGGCGGTCGGGGCTCTTGTCGCCGCGGCTCTGGACGACCACGGGCTCGATCGAGACCTCGGTACCTCCCCGCGCGGCGACGAGTCGCCGGACGATCTCGACCTGGGCCAGGGCAAGGGGGCTACCCCTCGTGGCGAGGCGGAGCGCCCGGGCCACTCGGCGCCCTAAAGGTCGAAGAGCGTGCGGAGGGCCTCTGCGAGTCGCTCGCCGCGGGGTGACCCGGCGGCCTCTTTCACCCTCACCGTCGGTTCGTGGAGCAGCTTGGCCACGAGGCCGCGGGTGACAACCTCGACGATCTCGCGCCCCTCGGCGCCGAGCTCGTCGAGGCGCCTGCCGCAGCGCTCGAGCTCGGCGAGGCGCAGATCCTCGGCTCGGGCCCGCAGTGCCGACACGACCGGCGCAGCCAGCCTCCCCGCGACCGTCGTCCGGTAGCGTTCCAGCTCATCGGCGAGGATCTCCCGTACGGCGGCGACCTCGAGCTCGCGGCCGGCCATCTGCTCGCC
>JBOGHY010000106.1:0-7336 GCA_050742375.1 Acidimicrobiales bacterium
GCTAGTCGGTAGTAGGCCATCCTGCCGCTGCGGCGCACCTCCACCACCCGGTGCGCCCTCAGTATCCGCAGCGCGTGACTGGCGGCCGACTCGGTCATCTCCGCCACCGCCGCCAGGTCGCCGACGCACAGCTCCCCGGCGAGCAACGCCGCCAGAAGGCGAAGGCGCCCGGGATCCGACAGCAGCGAGAAGACGTCGGCCAGGTCGGCCACGGCACGTTCTGCTGGCATGACGTCCCGCACGGATGCGAGGTCGCCCTGGCAGTTGTCGGGCTGCCCATCGTCCGCGGTCGGCCTGAGGATATCTGAGCCTGTGCTCATATGAACAACTGTACCGACAGTACGGGCGTCGATCGGCATCGATCCTTTCTGACGGGCCGGTCTGCTCCCGGCGGGCTCGATCGCCTCGTTGAGCTCGATTCACCTTCGGCGCGGAGCTCTCCGACCACCTCAGGCTGAGCCGAGGACGTCGGGGCGGTGCCCGAGGGCCGGAGCTCCGTCTCGGGAGCCGGTACCTGACGCCAGAGGTGGAGCGTGGCCGTTCGCTTCGGGGCTGACCAGAGAGCCGTCGCTTGAGCGGGAGCCGATCGCCTCGGTCGCGAGAGCAGGTGCGGTAGCGGTGAGAGCAGGTGCCGCGACGGGCGCAACAGCGGATGCAACAGCGGGAGCAGGTGCAGCGACGGGTGCAACAGCGGGAGCAGATTCGGCGGCGTGCGCGGGCTTTCCCCGCAACCACGACGCCGCCGCGGCGACGAGCACGCAGGCGATGGCGAAGTCGAAGGCCTCGTGCAAGCCCTTCACGAACGGCGCCGAGATGAGGCTCGGAAAGAACGAACGTCCCGTCAGGTAGGCGCGGTGTGCCGGTGAGAGATGGGCGAGAACACCGCTCGGTCCGAGCAGGCTCTTGATCGGGTCGTAGCCGAGAAAGGCCCCGAAGACAGTGGAGGTTGGCGGGAGCGAGGCGACCCTGGCGGCGGCGTGCTCTGGCACCCCCTCGGCGACCAGACCCGCATAGAGGTGATGCGGGAGGCTCGCCGAGAGTCCAACGATGATGAGCGTGAAGAACACCCCGATCGACAGCACCATGGAGGCGTTCTGCGTCGTCGAGACCATCCCCGCACCCTGCCCACGCTGGGCCGCCGGGAGGCTGTTCATGATGGCGGCACGGTTCGGCGAGGCGAAAATGCCCATGGCCATCCCGTTCAGGATCAGCAGGAGGGCGAAGAAGACATAGGAGAAGTTGATCGGCAGGAGCTCGAGGAGGCCGAAGCTGACGGCCGCCAGCAACATCCCGCCGGTGGTGAAAGCTCGCTGCCCGTAGCGGTCCGACAGGTACCCCGACAGCGGCCCGGCCAGAAGAAAGCCCCCTGTGAGCGGCAGCATGTAGATCCCGGCCCACAACGGTGTCGAGGCGAAGCTGTAGCCATGGCGGGGCAGCCAAATGCCCTGCAGCCAGATGATGAGGATGAACATCAGGCCGCCCCGGCCGAGCGAGGAGAGGAGGCTAGCCAAGTTGCCCGCCGCAAACGCACGGATGCGAAACAGGGGAATACGGAACATCGGTGCCGACACCTTGGTCTCGATCCAGACGAAAAGTCCGAGCACTGTGGCGCCGCCGATCAGGCAGGCAAGCACGAACGGGCTCGTCCAGCCCATGGAGTGACCGTCGTAGGGCTCGATGCCGTAGACGACGCCGAGCAGGACAGCGACGAGGCCGGCAGCAAAGGTGGCATTCCCGAGCCAGTCGATCCGGGCGGGCGTGCGGACGCCCTTCTCCTTCAAGTTGATGAGCCCCCATATAGTGCCGGCGATCCCTACCGGCACCGAGATGAGGAACACTAGGCGCCAGTCGATCGGCCCTAGCACCCCGCCTAGCACGAGGCCGATGAAGGAGCCGGCGATGCCGGCGATCGTGTTGACGCCCAGGGCGAGCCCACGCTCATTGACCGGAAACGCGTCGGTCAGTATGGCGGTCGAGTTCGCGATGATGAGCGCCCCGCCGACTCCCTGGAAGACGCGGGTCACGATCATGAACACGGCGCCCGCCGGCCCCGTCATCCATGTGATCGACAGCAGGATTGAAAAGACCGTGAAGACAACGAAGCCGAGGTTGTACATGTGCACGCGGCCGTAAATGTCTCCGAGGCGGCCGAAGCTCACCACGAGCACGGCCGTCACGACCATGTATCCCATGAGGAGCCACAGGAAGTAGACGGTGTTGCCGGGCGTGAGCGGGTTGAGGTGGATTCCCCGGAATATGTCCGGCAACGAGATGAGAACGATCGAGGCGTCGATGGTAGCCATCAGCATCCCGAGCGTCGTGTTCGACAAGGTCGACCACTTCCCCTTGTAGGGGTCTTCGCCGGGCTGCGGTGCCTCGGGGACGCGCCGGAGGGCGGCGAACACGCTCACCGACACGATCCGGCAAGCTCCGCAGCGGAGCTTGCCGGGTGCGCCTTTCGTGCCGGGGCGACAGAGCTTGCCGGCTGAGCCTTTCGTGCCGGGGCGACAGAGCGTGCCGGGGCGACAGAGCTTGCCGGGGCGACAGAGCTTGCCGGGATGTCGGCGGCGAGCGTCTCCATGACGTCGAGCCAGGCGGTCACCTGCTCGTCGCTCAGGCGGTCGAGGAGGGCCTCCATCATCCTTCGCCGGGCCGACCGCCACCGCCCGGCAAGAGCGGAGCCTTCGAGGCTCGGAACGAGCCTCACGACGCGGCGGTCGTTCTCGTCGGTCGCTCTCATGACCAGTCTGCGGGCGACGAGGCGGTCCGCCAGGGCGCTGGCGGTAGCTCCGGTGACGGCGAGGGCGCCGGCGAGCTCGTGCATCGTGAGCCCCTCGGGCGGCAGGCTCACGAGGGCTTTCAGCTGGTGGACGGTTACGGACTCAAACTCGGTCTTGAGCTCGGGGGGGACGCTGTCGTCCATGCGCGCCATCACGATGGGCCGCAGCTCCATGTAGCGGTCGACCGCCTGCCTGCGGGTCGAACGTCGCCCTTTGTCAACCATAGCTTAGCCAGTCTAACTGTTCGCCTGGCTATCCGGTTCGGCCCGCGCCTTCAGCCCGGGGCCAAGGGTCAGGAGCTGCTCCCGGAAGCATCGGCCGCCCGAAGCTCCGCACAGGAAGAGCACGTCCCGAAGACGGCAAAGTGGCGCGGGTCGATCACGAAGCCGAAGCGTGACGACGCCCCGAGCGAAAGCCCCTCGAACAGCTCCTCAGGCGCCTCCACCGTGAAGCCGCAATGCTCGCAGACGAGGTGCCCGTGCGGAGACGAGGAGAGATGGTAAGTCGCCGGGCCATGGCCGAGATGGGTGTGGGAGATGACGCCGAGGCGCTCGAGCTCGTCGAGGTTGCGGTAGATCGTCGACAGATGGACGTCGGGCACCCTCGACTGCACCTCGACGGCGAGGTCCTCGGCCGTGCGGTGGCCACCGGAGCAAAACAGCGCTTCGAGCAGGCTCCGCCGAGCCGTGGTGACCCGGCCTCCGCGGCCCCGCAGCAGCTCCAGCACGTCCTCGACTGGGTCGGACGCCGGCTGCGCGGGAACCTGGGCCATGGAACAGAGCATAAGGGCTTGCCCTCGCGTTTGGCGTGAGCGGCGTGCCGGCCGGCCGGCTCCGGGCGAGAGCTCTACGAAGCTGCGGCGAGCTGGGCGCACTCGCAAACAGCTTGCACTTGGGCTCGCAGCGCACTACGGTCTCGGCGAACCTCGGGCCAGGCATCGGCGTCAGCATCAGGTGAACGGCCCCTCGGCCGCCTCCGGAGGGAACCCGATGACCACCGCCACCTCGAGCATCCCGGCGAGGGCCTCACGCATGGCGCGTCTGCGCCGGGCGCTATCGCCAGCCGAGTGGGCGCGCCTCGGCGGCATGGCAGCCGCGATCGTCACGCTGCACGTCGTCGGCTTTGCCCTCCTGTTCGCCGCGACCGCCCACCATTACCGGCTTTCCAAGACCGAGATCTTCGGGATCGGCACCGGGCTCCTCGCCTACACCCTCGGCATGCGCCACGCCTTCGACGCCGACCACATCGCCGCCATCGACAACACGACGCGCAAGCTCATGAGCGAAGGGAAGCGACCCACTAGCGTCGGCTTTTTCTTCTCGCTCGGGCACTCGAGCGTCGTGTTCGCGCTGGCGGTGCTGCTCAACTTCGGTATCCGGGCGATCGACTCGCAGGTGAAGAACGGCGGCTCGGCCCTGCACCAGGTCACCACCGTCGTCGGGACATCAGTGTCCGGCTTTTTTCTCTATCTGATCGCGGCCCTAAACCTCGTCATCCTCGTCTCCATACTCCGTGTCTTCAGAGACATGCGCCATGGGCGCTACGACGACGCCGAGCTCGAGGAGCAGCTGAACAAGCGCGGGCTCATGAACCGCTTCTTTGGTCCTCTTGCTCGCCGGATCGACACCTCGTGGAAGATGTACCCGATCGGGGTGCTCTTCGGGCTCGGCTTCGACACCGCAACCGAGGTAGCGCTCCTCGTCCTCTCTGGCACCGCCGTGGCGAGCGGCCTGCCTTTTTATGGAATCCTCTCGCTCCCAATCCTCTTCGCCGCAGGGATGAGCCTTCTCGACACCGCCGACGGCTGCTTCATGAATTTCGCCTACGGGTGGGCCTTCTCCCGGCCGGTCCGCAAGGTGTACTACAACATAACGATCACCGGCCTCTCGGTCGTGGTGGCTTTCCTCATCGGGTCCGTCGAGCTCATAGGTCTCATCACCGGCGATCTCAATGTCTCGGGGGGCATGGCACGCTTCTTCGAGAACTTCAACATCAACACGGCGGGTTTCGTCATCGTGGGCCTCTTCGTCGTGACCTGGATAGCGGCACTGTCGATCTGGCATTACGGGCGAATCGAGGAGCGCTGGGACCTCGCTGCCGCCGCCGCCAGGGCGGCCCGAGCTGGTGAGGGCAACAGAGCCGCATCAGACGCCTCCGTCAACGACTGACTCGCCCGCTGGGCTAGAACCACTCGCCATGACCCCTGTGAGAGCCCGCGGGCCAGCAGATGGCTGACGACCGGCGGAGACAGCTGGTCCCTCCCGTTCCTGTTGAGGTGGACGGTCGGGTCGTCGAGATCTCCAATCCGGACAAGTGTTTCTTCTCCGCGGTCGGGGCAACAAAGCTGGACCTGGCGCGGTACTACATCGCCGTCGGCGCCGGCGCGCTGCGGGGCGTCCGCGAGCGTCCGACCGTGCTGAAGCGGTTCCCCGACGGCGCCGAGGGGGCCTTCTTCTACCAAAAGAGAGCTCCCGCCGCCCGACCCGACTGGCTCGAGACGGTCACCGTGTCGTTCCCGAGCGGACGCAACGCCGAGGAGCTCTGCCCGGTCGACGTCGCCCATCTCGTCTGGGCGGTCAACCTCGGCTGCCTCGACCTGAACCCCTGGCCGGTACGGCGCCGTGACGTTGACCATCCCGACGAGCTGCGGATCGACCTCGACCCCCAGCCGGGTGTCGGGTTCGACTCAGTCCGCGCGGTTGCGCTCGAGTGCCGCCAGGTGCTCGCCGAGCATCGGTTGGCCGGTTATCCGAAAACCTCCGGATCGCGCGGCATTCACGTCAACGTCCGGATCCGCCCCGAGTGGGACTTCACCGACCTGCGGCGGGCAGCCCTGGCGCTTGCCCGCGAGGTCGAGCGCCGCATGCCCTCGGTCGCCACCTCGGCTTGGTGGAAGGAGGAGCGTGGCGAGAAGGTCTTCATCGACTACAACCAGAACGCCCGCGACAGAACCGTCGCCTCGGCGTACTCGGTGAGGGCGAACCCGCAAGGAAGGGTGTCGTGCCCGATCGAGTGGGACGAGGTGGCCGACGTCGAACCCGGCGACCTCACAATCGCCACGGTCCCCCCTCGCTATGCCGAGCGCGGCGATCCCTCCGCCGCCATCGACGATCTGGAACAGGATCTGTCGCCTCTGCTCGAGCTCGCCCGGCGCGACGAGGCGAGCGGGCTTGGCGACGCGCCGTGGCCGCCGCACTTCGCCAGACAGCGCGGCGAACCCCGGCGGGTCGCCCCGAGCAGGGCGCGAGAGGGCGGAGCCCGGCGAGGCCGAAACGGCACCGGCGGAACCGACGAGAACCCCTAGCGGGACGCCGGTCAGCCGTCTCGCAGGGCCAGGGCCGCGAGGGGGCGGTTCGTGGTGAGGAAGGCCAACTCGGGGCGCCGGAGCCAGCGCCGCTGGGCGCGCCGGGAGTCCACGGTCCACACGAGGAGCTTCATGTCGTGCTCGGCGCACCACCGCCGTAGCAACGGCGTCGCCAGAAGGTGGTGGGAAGCCACGCCCGTCGCCCGGCAGGCGGCCAGCCGCCGAAAGGGCCACAGCTCCGAGCCTCGCCTGGCGATCATCGAGCCGACCGCTGCGTCGCTCGAGGCGCCGATGGTGAGGAGCGCATCGAGATCGGGGGCGATGTCTCTCACGGCGAGGACGCTCGCGTCGAGAGAGCTGGTCACGAAAAGAGGGCGCTTTCTCGCCGTGATGGCCTCGATGGCATCGGCCTCGGGGCCGTGGACCTTCACGTCGAGGTGCAGGCCGGCACGCCCAGCGGAAAGGCCGAGCCCCG
Source organism: Acidimicrobiales bacterium (assembly GCA_050742375.1). Classification (GTDB taxonomy): domain Bacteria; phylum Actinomycetota; class Acidimicrobiia; order Acidimicrobiales; family Bog-793; genus JAKATT01. The sequence continues at coordinate 6,560 of JBOGHY010000106.1, forward strand.
CCCGCTCGGCTTCTGCCTCGTCGAGCGCGTCGAGCAGCTCGTCGAGGGTGGGCATCGCCGCGTAGGCTGGTCTCAAATCCCGAAGGGGCCGGGCGGCGACGGCACCGACTCCGGGAAGCTCGGCATCGTGGACGCAGACGAGAGCGCCGTCGGCCGTTCTTCGAAGATCAACCTCGATCCACTCGGCTCCACGTCGCGCCGCGCGGCCGAAGGCTTGCAGCGTGGCCAGGGGTGCCAGCTCGCCACCTCCGCGGTGCCAGGAGATCTCCGGTGCCACGGTCAAAGGCTGCCACGCACACCTCGCAGTCGTCCCGCCAAGGCCGTCTCGATCCGACGGCTCTCTCGCTCGCGCGCCAGCACGGTCGAGGAGCGCACTAGCCTCTTTTGGCAGAAACCGACGAGATCCGGCCACATCCAGGAAAGGGCCGGGCAGGGGAAAGAGCGATGAGCGATGCATGGTGGTGGCTGATCGTCGCTGGGATCTTCTTACTGATCGAAGTGACTCATCGCGCCTTTTACGCCGCCTTCCTCGTGATCGGGGCCCTCGTCGCCGCACTCGTCGCGCTCGCCTCTGCTCCGCTCGCCGCCCAGGTCCCCGCTTTTGCGGCGGCCTCGGTAGGCGGCCTCTTGATGGCGAGGCCTAGCCTCACGCGCGCCATGGCGCGCGGTCATCACCGATTCGTGTCGGGGGCCCAGGGCCTCGTCGGTCGTGAAGCGGTCGTCACCGAGACCGTTGCCGACCTGCGGGCACCGGGCAAGATCGCCATCCAGGGCGAG
>JBOGHY010000107.1:0-3384 GCA_050742375.1 Acidimicrobiales bacterium
ACGTAGGGTCGCCCCGGGCCAGGTAGTGGCTCTGTACGAGGGCGACGAGGTGCTCGGATCGGGGATCGCCGCTCGCGAGGTCGCATGACGCTCGGCGAAGCTCCCGACCGCCAGGAGATCGTCGCCGGCGCGCCGGGCTCCGGGGCCGGCGCCGGCGGCTCCGGCGTGCCAACCTCCGGAGCCGACCCGACTGCCCGGGCCGACGAGCTGAGGGAGCTCATTACCCACCACGCCGAGCTCTACTACAACGCCGAGCCTGAGCTGCCCGACGCCGATTTCGACGCGTTGGTCGCCGAGCTCGACTCCATCGAGCGCGACCACCCCGATCTCGTCATGTCGGCGTCGCCGACCCGGGTCGTCGGTGCGCCCGCGCGCCCAGGGTTCGCCGCCGCGCCTCACAAGGTCCCGATGATGAGCCTCGACAAGGCGGTGAGCGTCGCCGAGCTCGAAGCCTGGGGGCGCCGTGTAGAGCGGCTCCTCGGGCTCGGGGCCGGTGAGATCACCTCGCTCGGCTTCGTCTGCGAGCCCAAGATCGACGGTCTCTCGATCTCAATCACCTACCGGGCCGGCCGGTACGTGAGGGCCGCCACGAGGGGGGACGGGCGCGTCGGGGAGGACGTCACGACGAACGTCGCAACCATCGACGCAGTGCCGCTGGAGCTCGATCTCGCGACGCCGACCGTTGCGGGAGCGCCTGGCGGGCTCGCCGATCTCGCCGGGCTCGCCGATCTCGCCGGGCTCGCCGGCGAGATCGAGGTACGGGGCGAGGTCTATTTCCCGATCGCCGCCTTCGAGGAGCTGAACCGCCAACAGGAGGCGGCCGGCCTCAAGATCTTCGCCAATGCCCGCAATGCCGCCGCCGGGTCACTGCGGCAGCGAGACGCCGAGGTGACCGCCGGTCGGGCGCTCGGGCTGTGGGCGTACCAGCTCGTCCAGATCGAGCCGGCCGGTGCCCGAGAACCCGCCAGCCAGTGCGCCTCGCTCGAGCTCCTTAAGGCCGCCGGCTTCCCCGTTAACCGGGAGGGTCGGCTCGTGAAGGGACTCTCGGAGGTCGCCTCATACTGTGCCGAGCTCGAGGGCCGGCGCCATGGGCTCGGCTACGAGATCGACGGCGTCGTCATCAAGATCGACGAGATCGAGCTCCACCGCCGCCTAGGCGCCACGTCGCACGCACCCCGCTGGGCGATCGCCTACAAGTTCCCGCCCGAGGAGCGCACGACCGTCCTCGAGGCGATCCTCGTCTCCATCGGGCGCACCGGGCGTGCGACTCCCTTCGCCCGGCTGCAGCCCGTGAGGGTAGGCGGGTCGACCGTCTCTCTGGCGAGCCTTCACAACGAGGACCAGGTGGGCATAAAAGACGTTCGCCCGGGCGACACCGTGGTCGTGCGCAAGGCGGGCGACGTCATCCCAGAGGTGGTCGGCCCTGTGCCTGCCCTGCGCCCCGAGGGTCTCGAGGCATGGCGGTTCCCCGATCTCTGCCCGGTATGCAAGGGGCCGCTCGTGCGGCTCGAGGGAGAGGCGGACACGTACTGCGTCAACCTCGACTGCCCCGGGCAGCGGCTCCAGCGGATCGCCCACTTTGCCTCGCGCCATGCCATGGACATCGAGGGGCTCGGCGAGCAGCGTGTCGCCCAGCTCATCGCCGCCGGTCTGATCACCGACGCCGCCGACTGCTACAGCCTTTCGGCCGAGCAGCTCGACGCTCTTGACGGCTTTGCGGAGCTGTCGGCGAGGAACCTCGTCGCGGCTATCGACGCCTCGCGAACACGTCCGCTGGCGAACCTGCTCGTGGCGCTCGGGATCCGCCATGTAGGCGGCACGGTCGCCCAGGCGCTCGCAGCCGCCTTCGGGGATCTCGACGCCATCCTGACGGCGAGCGAGGCAGAGCTCGCCGCCGTCGAGGGCATCGGCGCCACTATCGCGTCTGCGGTCGCGCGGTTCTTCACCTCGGAGCCCAACCGTGCCGTCGTCGAGAAGCTGCGGGCAGCCGGGGTCTCTTTTGGGGAAAGGCGCGCCGTCGAGCTGCCCCAGATCCTCGCCGGGAAGTCGATCGTGGTGACGGGGACCCTCGAGCGCTTCTCGCGCGAAGAGGCCGAGGCCGCTGTCACCGATCGGGGTGGCAAGTCGCCGGGGTCGGTGTCCAAGAGGACGTCGGCGCTCGTCGTGGGGGCCGGCCCGGGGGCGTCGAAGGTCACGAAGGCCGAGGCACTGGGGGTCGTTATCGTCGACGAGGCGGCTTTCGAGGTGCTGTTGAGGACGGGGGAAGTGCCCTCTTGAGGTGGCGCCGGACGGGAGCGACGGGGCCGCGGTGATCCTCCCCCTCGTCGATCGTCACAGGCGACGCCTTTACGTCGTGGCGGCCTTGATAGCTCTCGCCGGAACAGCGATAGCAGCCACCGCAGCCGTACTCGTGACCGCACCACCGCCGCAGCGCCTCGGGGCGGCCCCGGGCCTCAACCGCGGGCAGGGGACGGCCGGCAAGCCCCAGGGCGCGGGAGCGCTCGTGCCTGCGTCCGACCTCGTATCGGATCCCGTCTTTGTCACCTTGAGGGTCGGCTTCGCCCTCGAGACGACCGAGGCCCATGCCGTGACCGTCGAAAGGCTCGCTCGCAGCGACGACGGCGGCCGGTCGTGGTACGTGTCGGGGTCCCCCTTTCCGGTCGCCGGCGACTTCTCCACCTTGCAGTTCATCTCGTCGCGCCAGGGCTACGTCTTCGGTGACGCCGGGCTGCTCGTCACCTCGGACGGGGGCCGGCACTGGACGCTCGTGCCCAACCTGCAGGGCACGCTCGAGCGGGCCATCCCCGTCGGCGACAACGTCTGGGCGACGTTCATCCACTGCGGCGGGCTCCCTCGGCCAACGGCGAGGTGCCCGGTGTACCTCGCCATCTCCCGCGACGGCGGCCGCCACTGGCACACCGTCGGACCCACCGGGCTCGACGAGGCTCCCTCTCCTTTCGGCGGCGACGTGCTCGCCCGCTACAGCCTCTCGGTCGCCTATCTCGTCTCCTACGGCACGAGCGGCGGCGGACTGTCCGAGACGACCGACGACGGCGCCCACTGGCGGCCGCTGCCCGATCCGTGCTCGGGAGGCTGGGCGACCGCCGACCTGGCGGCGCCGAGCGCCGGCCAGCTCTGGCTAATCTGCGGCGCCGCCGTGAGACCTGGCAGCCGGCTCCAGCCCAAGGTGGTCTACCGGTCGAGCGACGGCGCCCACTCGTGGCAGCTCGTGGCCTCCACTGGCTTTGTGGCATCGGAGCCGGCGCCGGTCGGCTCTATCCCGCTCTCAGGCGGGGTCTCCCAGCTCGCCACCATCTCTCCCGACGTCGCCTGGCTCGGGTTGTCCGGAGTCGGAGTGGCAGTCTCGTTCGACTCAGGGCGGGA
>JBOGHY010000108.1:0-5191 GCA_050742375.1 Acidimicrobiales bacterium
CGGACCCTCGACCTCCTGCTCATGTACACGACCGGCTACCCGGCTCTCGAGGCCCAGGTGGGGGCCTTCCAGACGGCCGCCACCTCGGCCGGAGTCGAGATAAGCCTCGACCCACAGAGCGAGTCGACGATGTTCTCCATCGCCGGGACCTGCCCCCCGGGGCCCTGCAACTGGGGCATCGCCTGGTACTCGAACTGGCTGTGGAACTACGGCCAGGCCGACGTCTACCCGACCGGGGGCCAGATGTTCGGCAGGGGCAACTACTGGGGAGGCGGCTACTACTCGCCCGAGGCGCAGCACCTGATAGAGCTGACGCACACCAAGACGGGGCTTTCGTACCTGTACGCCTACGAGGATTACATCTCCCGCCAGGTGGCCGCCCTGTGGTCCCCGACCTGGGACAACCAGATCTCGGTGGTGTCGAACAGCCTGCAGGGCTGGCAGCGCCAGCAGGTCTTCGCAAACCCGCTGCCGCAACGCTGGTACCTGACCTCTTGAGCACCTCCTCGGTGGGTCGATCCGGCTCGGCTGAACGAGACATCCTGTGAGACCATGAGAGCTGCCGGCACCTGGCATGAGCGGCGCCGCGGCGCCAAGGGATTCGTCCTGCTCGCCTGCGTCGCCTCCCTCGTGCTTGCCGCCTGCGGCGGCTCGACGAATGCGACGAGAGGCAAAGCGACGGGCAAGGCGCAAAAGGGCGGCACGGCCACCTATGCGATGTCGCCGGGCAACTCCTTCACGTGGATGCTCCCCCTGCAGAATTCCGTCAACGACGAGCTGTGGGACGAGAACATCGAGTTCGACATGTGGCGCCCCTTGTACTTTGCCGGCGAGGGTACGGACCCGGTCATCGACGAGGGATACAGCCTTGCCTACCCGCCGGTGTGGTCCGACGGCAACAGGACGGTCACCATCCGCCTGAAGCACCTCCGCTGGTCGGACGGGAGAGCCATCACCACCCGGGACGTCAGGTTCTTCTTCGATCTGTACGACGCCAACAAGTCCCTCATCGGGTCGTACCTCCCCGGCGACATGCCCGACAACGTCTCCAGCATCGACTACCCGAGCGCCACCACCTTCGTCATGCACCTCGATCGGCCCTTCAGCCAGCAGTGGTACGAGGGCAACGAGCTGACCAAGATCGTCCCGATGCCCCAGCACCTCTGGGACCGAGAGGCTGCCTCGGGGCCGGTGGGGAACTACGACATGACCCGTGCGGGGGCCGTGAAGGTCCTCGCCTTCCTCTACTCCCAGTCCAAGCAGCTGGCGACCTACTCGACGAACCCGCTCTGGAAGGTCGTCGACGGCCCCTTCGTGATCGAGAGCTACGACCCCACGACCGCTCGTACCGAGCTCGGCGTCAACAAGTCCTACCCCGGTCCGGACAGGCCGCGCCTTGCTCACCTGGTCATCGAGACCTTCGCCAGTGACACGGCCGAGGTGGACGCTCTCAGATCGGGCGAGGTGGACTTCGGGTTCCTTCCCTACAGCGACTACTCCCTCGTCAGCTATTTCAAGAGTCACGGCTTCCAGGTGGCGCCCTGGGTGGCCGACAACGTGAACTATGCCGAGCTCAGCTACACGAGCCCGGTCTACGGCCCGCTCGTTCGCCAGCTCTACATCCGTGAGGCTCTCCAGCACGTCGTCGACGAGCCGCTCTACCTGCGAACGACCCTTCACGGCCTCGGCCAGCTCACCTACGGGCCGGTGCCGAACCTGCCCGACTCCCCGTACGTGAGCCCGCAGGAGAAGACCGACCCCGATCCGTACTCGACATCGGATGCAAAGTCGCTCCTCGAGGACAACGGCTGGGCGATAGGCCCGGACCACTACATGGTCTGCAAGAAGCCCGGGACCGGGCCCGGCGAGTGCGGCGCCGGGATCGCAAAGGGGCGCACCCTCGACCTCTTGCTCATGTACACGACCGGCTACCCGACCCTTCAGGCCCAGGTGGGGGCTTACCAGACGGCTGCCGCCGCCGCCGGGATCGAGATCAGCCTCGATCCCCAGAGCGAGACGACGCAGATCTCGCTCACCGGCGTCTGCCCACCGGGGCCCTGCAACTGGGGTATCGCCTGGTACTCATACTACTTCTGGGACTACGGGCAGACCGACGTCTACCCGACCGGTGGCCAGCTCTTCGGCAAGGGCAACTACTGGGGGGGCGGCTACTACTCGCCCGAGGCGCAGCACCTGATAGAGCTAACGCACACCAAGACGGGGCTTTCGTACCTGTTCTCCTATGAGAATTACATCTCCCGCCAGGTTGCGGCCCTCTGGGTGCCGACCTGGGACTACAACATCACCGTCGCCTCGGACCACATCGGCGGATGGCTGCCCCAGGAGGCCTTCGGAGACGAGCTGCCGCAGCGCTGGTACCTGACGTCTTGACGCAGTTGCGACAGAGCGCCCCGGTGGCCGGTGCCCTACGATTGGTCGACGAATGATCGGCTTCATCTTGCGGCGTCTCGGGCAGGCGATCATCGTGGCCCTGATCGTCTCGATCGTGCTCTTCGTCGTTTTGCACGCCCTGCCGGGCGGCCTCGTCAGGGCTCAGCTCGGCACCCGCGCCTCGCGCGAGGCTGTCGCCTCGCTCACCCGGCAAGAGGGCCTCGACCGGCCGCTTCCCGTGCAGTTCTTCACCTGGCTCATAAACGCCCTGCAGGGCAATCTCGGCTACTCCTACAAGCTCAACCAGACCGTCGGCTCGCTCCTCGCCGAGTACGTGCCCCGAACGCTCCTTCTCGCCGGGTCATCGCTTTTCATCTCGATCGCCCTCGCCATCCCGCTCGGGCTCCTGCAGGGCAGGCGCCGCAACAAGATCGACGATCACTCGATCACCGCCGTGATGCTGATCTTCTACTCGATGCCCGTCTTCCTGCTCGGCGTGATCCTCATCGTCGTGCTCAATCTCTGGCTGGCGGCGCTTCCCTCGACCGCCTCCAACTACGGTGGCTCCTTCTCGACCGACTTCCTCGACCTGGTGCTCCCCGTGTTGACCCTGGCTCTCGGAAACGTGAGCTATTTCAGCCGCTACATGCGCAACGCCACGATCGAGAACCTCCTCGAGGACTACGTCCGAACCGCCCGCGCCAAGGGCAACTCGACGAGGCGGGTTCTCCTCCGCCACGTGCTGCGCAACTCGATGTCGAGCACGGTCACGATGATCGGCCTGAGCCTCCCCTTCGTGGTCTCGGGGGCCCTCATCGTCGAGGAGCTCTTCAACTTCCCGGGGGTGGGGCTCTTGTTCTGGAACGCCTCCCAGGACCGAGACTTCCCCGTGCTCCTGGGGGTGGTGCTCGTGGTGACGATGGCCACGGTGGTGGGCAATCTGCTCGCCGACATCGGCTACGCGGTGCTCGATCCGAGGGTGCGCTACTGATGAGGGGACCTGCGGCGTGAGCGAGCACGTCGCCCCGATCCCGCCGATGGCGGCTGTCCAGGCCGAGCCGGGTGGTCTCGCCGTCACCCTCGGAGACGGGGTGGCCCTGGAGGAGAGAGCCGCAGTCGCTCCGGAGGGGCCTGGGGAGCACTGGGCGGGGGACGCCGGAGGGGGCGACAAGGCCCTCTCGTCGCTCCGGCGGGCGGTCGCCATCTTCTTCGAGAACAAGCTCGCCGTCATCAGCCTCGGCATCTTCGTCCTCATCGTGCTCTTCAGCTTCATCGGGCCGCTCATCTACCACACGAACCAGACCGCCACGAACCTGCTCCAGCAGAGCCTGCCGCCATCGTCCTCACACCCGCTCGGGACGAGCCCGGGTGGGCGCGACGAGCTCGGCAGGCTCATGGTCGGCGGCCAGAGCACCCTCGAGGTGGGCATCTTGGTGGGCGTCGTGGCGACCCTCTTCGGACTCGTCTGGGGCCTCGTCGCCGGCTATGCCGGGGGTTGGGTAGATGCCGTGCTCATGCGCATCGTCGATGCCGTCTTGTCGATCCCCTACCTGTTCTTCGCCGTCCTTCTCGCCTCGCTCGTGACGCCCAACCTGGAGCTGATCGTCGGGATCATCGCCGCCGTGAGCTGGCTCTCGACGGCCCGCCTGGCCCGCGGCGAGACGCTTCGGATCCGCACTCTCGACTACGTGGCGGCCGCCAAGAGCTTCGGCTCGCGTCGCAAGCGCATCCTCGCCCGACACGTCACGCCCAACATGCTCGGAGCGATAGTGGTGAATTTCACCTTGAAGGTGGCCGATGCCATCTTGACCTTCGCAGCAATTAGCTTTCTCGGCATCGGGCTGCCCCCGCCGGCGACCAACTGGGGGACCATGCTGACGGCCGGCGTGAACAACCTCTTCGACGGCTTCTGGTGGCAGCTGTGGCCGGCGGCCATCTTCATCGTGCTGACGGTCCTGGCCGTGAACGTGCTCGGCGACGCCCTCTCCGATGTGATCGAGGGGCGGCTCAAGGCCCGCTAGAGCTGGATTCGAAGCGCTACAGGGGCTCTTCCGGTTTCAGTGGATCCGGGGTCGTTCCTCGTCGACGTTCACCTTGTCAACGTCATCGTCGAGGCCCTCCGAGCTGAGGGCATCTAGTGGTGCCGCGGGTGGCGGCCAGGAGGATCGTCCGTAACCTCTCTGCTCAACGGGCGGCGGGCTCGCTCGCGACTCCGCACGGCTCTCCGGCGTCGAGGTAGCACTGCTCGTGGAAGTGGTCGACCCGTTGCCAGACGCCGTCGGCATAGATGTTGGCGATGACCTGGCGGGGATGTGTTCGGGCTGCGAACTTGATCTGGTGGCCGCACTCCAAGCAGGCGTCGTCACATCCCGGCTCGACGACCCGGACGACTGCCCGGGTTGAAGCCGCAGGCTCGGGCACAATCCGCAAGGCTAACGGTGCGTTGGAGGCGCAGCCGGCATCGGCGCTCGGCACCGGCGCTCGGCACCGGCGCCCCGCAGCCGGCATCGGCGCTCGGCACCGGCGCCCCGCACCCGGCATCGGGGCTCGGCGCCCATAGGCCCTTTCAGGACGGGCGGTAGGATCGAGCACCGTGGCCGGCAGCTCGATCGACGACGTGAGCGCCGGCGCCTACGGGGCCAATGCCTGGCTCGTCGAAGAGATGTATGACTCATATCTCGCCGATCCGACCTCGGTGAGCGAGAGCTGGCGGGAATTCTTCGCCGACTACAAGAGCGCTTCCCGGTCGGCATCGGTGACCCATGCGGGCTCCGACGGGACCGCCGGGATCTTTGCTGGC
>JBOGHY010000109.1:0-3101 GCA_050742375.1 Acidimicrobiales bacterium
ATGGTGGCCTCCGACCGGATCTCCGCCTTCGACCATGTCTTCGTCGAGCCGGTCCCGGACAAGGGCAGGGTCCTCACCGCCATGACGGCCTTTTGGAGCGAGGAGCTCGCCGACGTTGCGCCGACGCATCTCGTCGCCACCGACCCGGGCGCCTTCCCGACGGCGGCCGGCTCGGTCGGTGCCTCCGGCTCGGTCGGTGCCTCCGGCTCGGGCGGTGCCTCCGGCTCGGACGACGTAGCGGGACGTGCAATGCTGGTGCGCCGTGCCGAGATGCTCCCCATCGAGTGCATCGTGCGCGGATATCTCTCTGGCTCGGCCTGGAAGGAGTACCGGGAATCCGGGTCGATGCACGGCAGGCCACTTCCCGCCGGGCTGCGGGAGTCAGAGCGCCTCCCCGAGCCGGTCTTCACGCCCTCGACCAAGGCGACCGAAGGCCACGACGAGAACATCTCGTTCTCTCAGGCCGTGGAGCTCGTCGGTACCAAGGTGGCAGAGCGCGCCCGCGAGATCAGCCTTGCCGCCTACGAAAAGGGAGCCGCGCGGGCGCTGCGAAACGGCATCGTGGTGGCCGACACCAAGTTCGAGCTGGGCTTCATCGACGGAGCTCTCTCAATCTGCGACGAGATCCTCACCCCGGACTCGAGCCGCTTCTGGCCGGCGGACCGCTGGGAGCTCGGCGGCGCGCCTCCCTCGTTCGACAAGCAGCCTGTGCGCGACTTCGCCGAGGCGACGGGGTGGGACAAGTCATCGGCTCCCCCTCGCCTCCCCGAGGAGGTCATCGCCGCCACAAGGGAACGCTACGTGGCGGCCTACGAGCGGATCACCGGCCGCCGCTTCAGCGACTGGTGGGGAGTGGCCACGTGAGGTTCGCTGCCGTCGTCGAGGTGACCGGTCTCGACTCGATAGCCGACCCGCAGGGTCAGACGATCGAAAGGGCGCTGCCAGTGCTCGGTTTTTCGGGGATCGAGCACGTGCGCGTAGGCAAGCTCATCCGCTTCCAGATCGAGGCCGCGAGCGAGGACGAGGCGATGCGGCTCAGCACCGACCTCTGCGGGCGACTGCTCTCGAACCCTGTGATCGAGAAAGCCCACGTCTCGCTCACGACAGCTGATCCCCCGTGAACCGATCTGCGTCTGGTTCTATGGATCCGGCCTTTGACACCCCGAAGCCCTCGCCCGAGGCCAAGGGACGCGCGGCCACCGCACGCGTGGCGGTCGTGGTCTTCCCCGGCACGAACTGCGAGCACGACACGGCGTCGGCCCTCAGCTCCCTCGGCGCAGCCGTGGAGCTCGTGTGGCATCGGGCCATCTCCTTGGAGGGATACGACGCAGTAGTTCTGCCAGGAGGTTTCGCGCATGGCGACTACCTCCGCCCGGGCGCAATCGCACGCTTCTCGCCCATCATGCGCGAGGTCGCCCACCTGGCCGAGCAGGGGACACCGGTGCTCGGTATCTGCAATGGCTTCCAGGTCCTCACCGAGGCCCAGCTGCTCGAAGGGGCGCTACGTCAGAACGACGGCGCTCGCTTTGTCTGCCGCGAGGTCGAGTGCGTCGTGGCCAGCCAGTCGTCGGTCATCACGCACTGCACCGAGCCCGGACAGACCCTGCGTCTTCCGATCAACCACTTTGGCGGCAATTTCACCTGTGATCGTGCGACGCTCGCCGACCTGGAGTCTCGTGGACAGGTGATCCTCCGCTACATCGCCAACCCCAACGGCTCCGTCGACGGCATCGCCGCGGTTTCGAACCGCGCAGGGAATGTCGTGGGCATGATGCCGCACCCCGAGCGGGCGAGCGGTCCCCTGATCGGAGGCACCGACGGCCTCGTGCTCCTCCGTGCCTTCGTCAAGTCGGCAACCGAGAGGCTGCAACACACCAAGCCTGCTGGAGAGATCGAGCCGGTTCGCCGGCACGAAGCTCGGGCGACGGCTTAGCCTCGGCGGCTCCAGTGAATGCCCGCCTTTTGGAGGACATCTGCCGACACGCCGATCTCGCGCCAAGTGGCATAGCCGATTCCCTTGCGCCGGCCGTACTCTGCGGCCACCTCGATGAAGCCGGCCTCGAGCGCCTTCATATCATCCCCGCCCTTTCGGCTGGACCTGGCGAGCCGCTGCTCGATGTTCCGGCGCTCCTGGACAAGATGGACACGCTGCAAGGCGTCTGCCGCGGCAATGCGGGATTCCACCTCGGCAAGGCGCTTCTGAAGGGTCTCACCGCTCACCTGCCGACCTCGGCGCGGCTTGTTCCGCTCGAGGGCCACGAGGTACCGCCGAACCGCATTACCTTGACGGCGACCCGTGGCGAGGGCATCTTTGTGGGACGCGCTCAGGCTGGCCTTTGTCTGTCGCTTACGTGGGGGCATTGGCACATTCTTGCTGACTTCTGCCGAGCTTGCAAGCTGGCATGGCGCAGGAACGTCGCAGGAATGCCGGCGGATGCGCGTTCGACCATTCAGGGCCAGGGACGCGCTTGACGCCGTCCATTGCACAACCGGGGAGTGTGGCGGTGTGACAGAGCTGCCGCTGTGGGACCGGCCCACTCATCGCAGCCTCGGCCTCACTGACGACGAGTACGTGTCGATCACCGAGATCCTGGGTCGGTCACCATATCCGTTGGAGCTCGCGATGTACTCGGTCATGTGGAGCGAGCACTGCTCCTACAAGTCGTCCCGCGTTCACCTGCGCCGGCTACCCTCCGACGGCTCGCATGTTCTGGTAGGCCCGGGTGAGAACGCCGGTGTGGTGGATCTCGGGGGAGGGGTGGCCATCGCCATACGCATCGAGAGCCACAACCACCCCTCGGCCGTCGAGCCCTACCAAGGGGCGGCCACCGGCGTCGGCGGCATCATCCGCGACGTGTTCACCATGGGTGCTCGCCCGATCGCCCTCATGGATCCGCTCTTTTTCGGACCGCTCGAGGACCAAAAGAGTGCTTTCGTCTTTGACGGCGTCGTGCGGGGCATCTCAGGATACGGGAACTCGGTCGGGGTGCCCACGGTCGGTGGACAACTGACCTTCGCGCCGTGCTACCGGCACAATCCCCTCGTGAACGTCTTCTGCCTCGGCCTCCTGCCCGTCGGGCGCCTCGTGCTGGGGCGTGCGT
>JBOGHY010000110.1:0-11291 GCA_050742375.1 Acidimicrobiales bacterium
TTGGCCGGAGCCTCCTTGGCCGGAGCCGTCGCCTTCGCCGGTGCCGGCCTGCCGCCGTTGTCGTACATGCGCTCGACGTAGGCGTCGATCTGGGAGGCGCAGGCGACGACGGCGTGAATGTCGCGCCCGACGATCGTGCGCACGTCGTCCATGGCGAGGACGTTGTCGGGGGTGGCGACCGCCACCACCGGAGTGCCGTACTTCCAGCCGACTGCGAGGGCGTGGTGACGGCGGGCTATCTGCTCGGGCAGGAGCGAGGCGGCGGCGGCGTTCAAGGGGTAGCGGTCGAGGTCGACGAACTCGAGGCCGCACTCGCGGGCGAGCGCCCGGGCCTCTTCGATCTCGGCCTTCGAGGGTGCCACCCGCGCCCCCCTTGTCTGCTCCGTCGTGCTCATCCCCTGCCGTTCCCCGTCCTGGCATCGCGTGGCCGTCTCGGCCACGGCGTGTCACGGTCCCCTATGCCTGCTTCCCCTTCTCTTCTCTTGCAGCCCACGAATGTTACCACAATCCGCGGTCGAAATCGCGCTCACAGCGTTCAAACGCGCGCATTGTAGGCTATCGACCACGCCGAGTCACGCGGGCTGGTCTGGCTTGCCCCCGTGACGATGTCGATCGGCAGCATCGGCGCATGGTGGCTCCACGAGATCGTCGTTGGTCAAGGATACGTTGAGGCGGGGCGCAAACTATGGATCTCTCCCACAACCACGCCGTCGCCGTCGCCGTCTCGGGCGTCGTCGGCCTCGCCGTCGGCTCTTTTGTCGGCGTCGTCGTCGACCGCGTGCCCGCTGCCCGCTCGATCGTGCGGCCCGGCTCGCACTGCACTTGCTGCGGGACTCCGCTGCGAACGATCGACAACATCCCCCTCGTCTCGTTCATCTGGCTGCGGGGCCGCTGCCATTCCTGCGCTGCCCGCATTCCGGCACGCGACTTCGTCGTCGAGCTCGCCACGGCGGTGGTCTTCGCCGCCATCGCCTGGCGCATCCCGCGGCTGTGGGCGCTTCCCGCCTACCTCGTCCTGGGCGCCGCCCTCGTGGCGCTGGCGGCTATTGACGTCGAGCACAAGCGCCTGCCGACGCCGATCGTGTACACCGCCGCCGTGCTCGGCACGGCGCTGCTCGTGCTCGCCTCCTTGGCGACAGACAACTGGCAGGCCCTTCTCGCCGGGGCGATCGGTGCCGCAGCCTGCTTCGCCGCCTTCTTCGCCGTGTTCTTCGCCTCCCCGAAGGCGATGGGCTATGGCGACGTGCGCCTGGCGGCCCTGTGCGGCGGGTTCCTCGGCTGGCTCGGCGGCTCCGTCGTCCTAGTCGGCATGGTGGCGTCGTTCCTCCTCGCCGGCATCCCCGCCCTGGTGATGCTCACCGCAGGAAGGGTCAATCGCAAGACGCAGGTCCCCTTCGGTCCCTTCCTCGCCGGCGGGACGATCCTCGCCGTGCTCCTCGGCCCTTCGATCGCCCGCGCCTGGTTCCGCTTCTGAGCGGCGCGCCTTGGGCGTGCCCGCCCGGGGGACTGCTCAGCGAGCCGCGCTCGGCACGAGGCCGCGCTGCTGCAGGGCGACGCGCAGGTCGTGAGGGTTCGAGGAGGCCTGTGTGGCGGCCCGCAGGTCGATGATCCCCTGCTCGAGCAACCCGACGAGAGCCTGGTCGAAGGTCTGCATGCCGTAGTACTCGCCCTCTCGGATCACCTGGTTGATGTCGGTGCCGTGCGCCGGGTCGACGATCGTTTGCTGGATGCGGCCGTTCATGATCATGATCTCGAGCGCAGGCACCCGTCCCGAGCCGTCGGTCGTCGGGACGAGGCGCTGGCAGATCGTTCCCTTGAGGGCTCCCCCGAGGGTGATGCGCGCCTGGCGCTGCTGGTTGGCGGGGAAGAAGTCGATGATGCGGTTGATGGACTCGACGCAGTCGATCGTGTGCAGCGTCGAGAGGACGAGGTGGCCCGTCTCGGCGGCTGAGAGCGCCGTCGCGACCGTCTCGACGTCACGCATCTCGCCGACGAGGATCACGTCGGGGTCCTCGCGAAGGGCCGAGCGCAGCGCCGTCAGGAAGCTCGAGGTGTCGAAGCCGACCTCGCGCTGGCTGATCGCCGCCACCTCGTCACGGTGGAGAACCTCGATCGGGTCCTCGATCGTGACGATGTGGCACTCGCGGGTGCGGTTGATGTGGTCGGTCATCGCCGCAAGGGTGGTCGTCTTTCCCGAGCCCGTCGGCCCGGTCACGAGCACGAGACCGCGCTGCTCCTCGGCGAGGCGTCGGACCGCCTCGGGCAGGCTCAGGTCCTCGAAGGATCTGGCGCTCGAGCGGACGAGGCGGAAGACCATGCCGATCGAGCCGCGCTGGCGGTAGGCGTTGACGCGGAAGCGGCCGAGGCCGGCGATGGCGTAGGCGAAGTCGGCCTCGTTGTTCTCCTCGAACTTTCCCCAGATGCGGTCGTGCATGACCTCGCGGCAGATCGCCTCGAGCTCGGTCGGCTGCGGCCCGGTCTCGTCGGTGAGGCGCAGCAGGTCGCCGTTGACGCGTATTCGCGGGGGCGAGCCCACCTTCAGGTGCAGGTCCGACCCGTCGGAGTCGGCAAGGCGGCGCAGCAGTCGATCGAGATCCCCCCGGTTCACGCCCCCCATGGTCGCGCAAATGGGGCGAAAGTGCAAAGAGTGGTAACTGCATCACGAAGAGTGGCCGTCTAAGATGGGCGGGACGAGGGCGGCGCTGCCTAGGTGGCAGCACCGAGGCGAGGCGGGAGGCAGCCATGGCGAGGGGCCAGAGAAAGGGAATTCTCCGGCGAGAGGATGCGTCCGCGCCCGGCTCCGACCTCTCGGAGCTTCACGAGGTGGCTCTTGCCGAAGTGACCCTTCTGACCGACGTCACAGGCGAGAGCGAAGATGTGCCGGGCCTCGGTCTGTGCTTCGACGAGAAGGGGATGACCGTGCGTCGTCCAGACGGCAGCTCCGCCGGCCAGGTGCCGTGGGTGCTCCTGCGGGCGATCAACGCCGAGGCCGTCGAGGCCAGCGACGGGGAGCGCTCGGTCGCCTCCTCCACAAAGGTGTCCCTCGAGGTTCGAAGCGACCGCCGCACCCATCACTTCGAGCTGCCGAACGTCCAGCCCGAGGCGCTCGGAGCGCTCCTTTCCTCCCTCGCCGGGCGCTACGGCCGGGGCGAGCTCGCCGTGACCGCCGGCCGGGGCCGCAAGGCCAAGGGCCGCTAGTCCGAGCGCTCCGCGACCTGGGACCAGTCGGCACGGACCGGGCCGATTCGCGCTGAGGGTGTCGGATAGCCACTCACAGCGCGCGGTGCTGGACAACGACGAGATCCCTTGGTACGCCCACGGCCCTGACGTGGGGCTTCTTCCAAGCGCAGTCCTTCGTTACGCGATCGGAACAGAATTATGTATCCATTCACAGCAAATTTGGGCATGATCGTTGCCATGACTGCCGATCCATCCGCCGGCGGCGCCAAGCTGCACCTTGCGACGGACCCTGCCGGGAGGGCGCCCACCCCGCCCGGTTCATTCGGATCCGATCAACGGGGCGCCGAGACAAGCGTGCTCGACCGAGAGATGCCCGCCGGGGCAGATCTCCTCGTGCTCGACTCGTGCCACAGCACGTGGCTCTTCGACGTTGCCACCAAGCGCTTTCGCCGCATCCTGAAAGGGCTCGACGTCGATCCCGCCTTGGCGGCGACAGACTGGCGCAACTACGAGCGCCTCGAGCTCTCCGAGGGATCGGAGGCTTTCGCGGTCGTGCTCAACCCGGCGGGGACGCGCCGCATCCGCTCGTGGCGCCACGCCGAGGGTTGCGAGCAGTGCGGCGGCGAGCAGACGGCAGAGCTGTCCCTCGAGGACATCCGCCGCTTCGCGCACGTCTGAGCCGCCCGTGCCGGAGGAAGAGACGCCGCAATCTGGCGCGCCCGGGGTGTCCGATCCTGCGCGCACGGCCGCGGAGCTAGTCGACAAGGACGTCGAGGAGGAAGCCGAGACTCTCGACGCCGTGAGCCGTCCGGCAAAGGTCATGCGCATCGGCTCGATGACCAAGCAGTTGCTCGACGAGGTGCGCCAGGCTCCGCTCGACGAGGCCAGCCGGGCGCGTCTCAAGGAGATCTACGAGACCTCGGTGCGAGAGCTCGCCGAGGGCATGTCGGGGGATCTGCGTGCGGAGCTCGACCGCCTGGCGCTCCCCTTTGACTCGGACGTGCCGAGCGAGGCGGAGCTGCGCGTCGCCCAGGCACAGCTCGTCGGCTGGCTCGAAGGGCTCTTCCACGGCATCCAGGCGACCCTCTTCGCCCAGCAGATGGCCGCAAGGAGCCAGCTCGAGGAGATGCGCCAACGCGGCCTCCCGACGGGCAGGCCGCCCGAGGTACCCGGAGACGAGCGCCGCGGCGTCTACCTCTGACCGAGCGGATCCATTCCATGGCCGTCGCGGCCCGATCCATTCGTTCAGCCGATCGCGACAAGTCTGACTTTCGGATCCTGATACTCTGAGAGCATGCGCGAGATGACCGCCTCGGAGGCCTCCAGGAACTTCTCAGCCATGTTGGACTCCGTAGAGCACGGCGAGACGATCGTAGTTACCCGGGCTGGGCGGCGGGTGGCCTTGATCTCTCCGGCCCCTCGTGCCAATGGGGCCGCTCTGCGTGAGGTCCTTTGTCGCTGGCAGCACAACCCAGCGCTCGACGAGGCTTTCGCGTCCCAGGTGGAACACGCTCGCCAGGCGGTATCCGCCGAGGCCGACGCTGACCCGTGGAACGCCTGATCCTCGATACAGCAGCGCTCGTCGCTGGCGTGCGAGGACAGCTGGACCTCGACAGCCTCGCCGACACGGATGACGTCAGCATCCCGATGGTCGCCGTGGCCGAGTACCTGGCGGGCACGCTCCTCGACCCCCACCCAGGCCGAGCGGCGGCTCAACGGGCCTTCCTCGACGACGTGCTGGCCGTGGTCCCGACCCAGAACTATGACCGCGCCGTGGCCGACCACCATGCCGTGCTACTGGCCCACGTACGCCGTACCGGCACCGAGCGGGGAGCGCACGACTTGATCATCGCAGCCAGCGCTCGGGCCGCCGAGCGCACGATCCTCACTGCCGACGAGAGCGCCCGCTTCGGGGACCTCCCGGGGGTTGCTGTCCGCCTCATCGGTAGCTGACGCCGCTGGCGTTTGGTGCCCGGAACGGGATCCCCCGGCCCAGCGGCTGGGCCCATGCGTCGTGACGCTGAGCGAGGAGCCGGCCGGTGTCGAGGTGATCAGCCAGGCCCGTGACCGCATGTGCCCCCGGCTGCAGGCCGCCCTCGCAGCGCCCACCACCTGCCCGCTCGCGCTCTCCCTTCGGGGCGCACGACGGTGCGCTATGTTCGGCCGCGGACGAATGACACCCATGTAACTCGTCCACAGGCTGTGGACAGTCCCTGTGGACAGAAGGTGAGCGAGCGGTGGACGGAGAAGCAGCCGGGAGCCGAGGCGACCGTCCGCACCCGGCGCAGAGCGCCCAGAGCTTCGTCCACCTGCACACTCATACCGAGTACTCGATGCTCGACGGCGCTTCGCGGATCGAGGACGCGATCGCCGTCGCCGTCGCCGACGGGCAGCCGGCCCTCGCCATCACAGACCACGGCAACATGTACGGGGTCATCGACTTCTACAAGTCGTGCCGGAGGGCGGGGATCACGCCGATCATCGGCACCGAGGCCTACATGGCCGCCAATTCCCGTCAAGAGCGCCCGGTGCGCCGTGGCCGCGTTGACGACACCGGCGGCGAGGGCGAGCGCGGCGAGAAGCTCTACTACCACCTGACCCTCCTGGCAGAGACCTCGGATGGCTACCGCAACCTCGTCAAGCTGTCCTCGGCCGCCTACCTCGAGGGCTACTACTACAAGCCCCGGGTCGACTGGGAGCTGCTCGAGCGCTACCACGGGGGGCTCATCGCCACAACGGGCTGCCTCGGCGGAGTGGTCCTGCAGGCCCTCGCTGCTGGGCGGTCCGACGAGGCGATGCTCCTGGCGGGGCGCCTGCAGGAGATATTCGGCCGGGAGAGCCTCTTCGTCGAGTTGCAGGACCACGGCCTCGAGGCCCAGCGAAGGACGAACCCGGGCCTCGTCGAGATTGCCCGGCGCCTCGGCGCGCCCCTTCTGGCGACGAACGACAGCCACTACTGCCGACGAGACGAGGCCGAGGCGCACAACGCTCTTTTGTGCGTGCAGACGGGGGCGACGCTCGACGACCCGAAGCGCTTCAAGTTCGAGGGCGAGGAGCACTACCTGAAGTCCGCCGGCGAGATGCGGCGGCTCTTCGCCGAGCTGCCCGAGTCCTGCGACAACACGCTCTTGGTGGCCGAGCGGGCCCAAGTCGAGATCGAGCTCGGAGAGGCGGCACTCCCGCGCTTTGCGGTCCCCGACGACTTCATCCGGGGCAGCTACGAGGAGTCCGCCGCCGCCTACCTCCGGCACCTCACTATGGAGGGTGCCAGGGAGCGCTACGGGCCGGCCCTTTCGGACGAGGTCCAAGAGCGCCTCGACTTCGAGCTCGGCGTCATCGAGAAGATGGGCTTTTCCGCCTACTTCTTGGTCGTGTGGGACCTGATCGCCTACGCCCGCAGCCACCAGATACGCGTCGGGCCCGGGCGCGGCTCGGCGGCGGGTTGCTGCGTCGCCTACTGCCTTCGCATCGTTGACCTCGACCCGATCCGCTACGACCTGCTCTTCGAGCGCTTCTTGAACCCGGGCCGCAAGCAGATGCCCGACATCGACATGGACTTCGACGAGCGCGGCCGGTCCGAGATGATCCGCTACGCCACCGAGCGTTACGGGGCCGACCATGTCGCCCAGATCGTGACCTTCTCGACGATAAAGGCCCGGGCGGCCGTGCGCGACGCCGCCCGGGTGCTCGGTTATCCCTACGCCCTCGGCGACCGCATCGCCAAGGCCATGCCGCCCCTCGTTATGGGCCGCGCCACGCCCCTGTCCGCTTGCCTGGAGAACCGACCCGGTTCCGAGGACGGCTTCGCCGCTGCCGCCAGCCTTCGCGAGATGTACGCGGTTGAGCCCGACGCCCGCCGCGTCATCGACGTCGCCCGCAACCTCGAGAACCTGCGTCGCCAGGACGGCATCCACGCGGCCGCCGTCGTCATCACCGACGCCCCGCTCACCGACTACCTGCCCATACAGCGCAAGCCCGAGCCCGGACAGGACCCGGCCGAGGCGCCCATCGTCACCCAGTACGAGATGCATGCCGTCGAGGACCTCGGGCTTTTGAAGATGGACTTCCTCGGGCTGCGCACTCTCTCGGTGATCGAGATGGCCCTCGATCTGATAGAGGAGTCGAGCGGCAGCCGGCCCGACATCGACGCCGTCGACCTCGCCGACGAGTCGACCTTCGACATGCTGCGCCGCGCCGACTCGATCGGCGTCTTCCAGCTCGAGGGGGGAGCCATGCGCCAGACGCTGAGGGCGCTCGCCCCGACGAGCTTCGCCGACGTGGCCGCCCTTGTGGCGCTCTACCGGCCCGGCCCAATGGCTGCCAACATGCACCGCGACTACCCGGAGCTGAAGAACGGCCGCAAGCCCGTCACCTACGTCCACCCCGACATGGAGGCGATCCTCGGCGACACCTACGGGCTCATGCTGTACCAGGAGTCGATGATGCGAGTCGCCCAGCGCTTCGCCGGCTACAGCCTGGAGGAGGCGGACAACCTCCGCAAGGCCTGCGGCAAGAAGGACCGGGTGCTCATCGCGGCCGAGCGGGAGAAGTTCGTCGCCGGCTGCGCCAGAGAGGGCTACGGCGAGGCTCTCGGCACCAAGCTCTTCGATGTCATCGAGCCCTTCGCCGACTACGCCTTCAACAAGCCTCACTCCTTCGGCTACGGGCTCGTCGCGTATCAGACCGCCTGGCTGAAAGCGCACCACCCCGTCGAGTACCTCGCCGCCGTGCTCACCTCCGTGCGCGGCGACAAGGACCGCACGGCCGTCTACCTCGCCGAGTGCCGCGCCCAGGGGATCGAGGTGCGTGTCCCCGACGTGAACCTGTCGGTCTCGCACTTCTCCGCCCGAGCCGGCGAGAAGGTGATCGCCTTCGGGCTCTCGGCCGTGCGAAATGTCGGCGAGGCGATCGTGGACCTGATCGTTGCTGAGCGCGAGGCGAACGGGCCCTATGAGGACTTCTACGACCTCTGTCGCCGCGTCGACCCCTTGGCGCTGAACAAGCGCGCCGTCGAGTCGCTCGTGAAGGCAGGGGCGTTCGACTCTTTCGGCTATCCGCGCAAGGGGCTCTGTCTCGTCGCCGAGGAGATCGTCGACCGAACGCTCGCGCGGCGGCGGGAGGAGGACCTCGGTATCTCGACGCTCTTCTCGCTCCTCGACGACGACACGGGCGGCCTGCCCGCCTTCGACGACACCCGCGTGGCGGTCCCCGACCTCGAGTTCGAGAAGTCCGAGCGGCTCGCCTTCGAGAAGGAGATGCTCGGCCTCTACGTGAGCGACCACCCACTCCTCGGCGTCGAGGCGGCCCTCCGGCGCCTCGCCCCGGGCTCGGTGCGCGAGGTGCTCGAGGGGACCGGTCTCAACGGCACCGCTTCGCCGTCCTCTGAGCCCGGGGGCGTCCCCGTCTCATCGGGCGTTGTCGTCGGCGGCATCGTGACCGGCTACGCCAGGCGCTACACGCGCCGCGGAGAGCTGATGGGGACCTTCAACCTGGAGGACCTCGAGTCTTCGATCGAGGTCATGGTCTTCCCGAAGACGATGGGCGAGTACGGCGGGCTCATCGAAGAGGACGCCATCGTCGTCGTAAAGGCACGCCTCGACTCGCGCGACGAGCAGCCGAAGCTCGTGGCGATGCAGGTCTCGCGCCCGGTGCTCACGCCTTCAGCTGCCACCGTTCCGGTGCAGGTGACGCTTCCGCTGCACCGCCTCACCGACTCGATGGTGAGACAGCTCCGCGAGCTCGTCTCGGAGCATCCCGGCCCGAGCCCGCTCCACCTTCGCATCGGCGACAAGGTGCTGCGCCTTCCCGAGCAGTTCAACGTCGACTCGAGTGGTGGGATCGTCGGGGCGCTAAAGGAGCTCTTCGGCGCAGCGGCCTTCTCTGCCTGAGCTCGTCGCCTCTCCGTCGGAGGGATCCGGCAAGGCACGGACTGTGCCAGGTGGCAGCCCCACGTTGCATCTCCTAGACTGGTGGGACCCCGAAGTCATGCGTTACCCCCATTAGGTCGCAGGATTTCGGGTGCCGCCGGCGGCCAAGGCACCGCGACGAGGAGGTGGACGAGCGCTCTGTCGGTCGGCTGAGAGCACATCACCGCGACGCACAGGGAGCATGAGAGGGTTATGGCCATCGCCATCGAGGTCGCCACGAAGGACTGCACCGCGCTGACCGACTCTGAGCTGGCCGAGATGGCCGATCTGTCCAACGGTGGCCGCGCCCCGTTCGAGGCGGGCTTCCTGTCCAAGCAGCGCGAGGAGTGGGTCCTCGTCACCGAGGCGAGGGAGGCGGGCAAGCTTCGCGGCTACGCCCTGTCGACCCTCGAGCGCATCGGCGGCACCCCGAGCCTTCTCGTCGGCCTCGCCGCCGTCACTCGCTCCCGCAGCTCGATCGCCACCCTCGAGACCATCATGCACGACCTCTACCGCCGAGCCGTGCTCGCCTTCCCCGACGAGGACGTCCTGATCGGGACGCGGTTTCTCACCGGCTCCGGGTACCGGTCCTTCGCCGGGCTCGAGGACATCGTGCCCCGCCCGGGCCACAAGGCGACCGGCGAGGAGCGCGCCTGGGCAAGGCGTCTCGCAAAGCGGTTCGGGGTGGAGGGGCAGCTGGACGACCGCAGCTTCGTGGTTCGCGGCGACAGCGACCTGTCGGGGCTCTTCGACTACGAGCCCACGAAGGAGCCGAAGGAGGCGGCGGTGTTCGCCGAGTTCTTCTCCCCGCTCGACCACGAGCGCCACGACACCCTGGTCGCCTTCGGCTGGGCGATGGCGGAGGCGCTGGCGGCGGGCTCGCTGCCCCGCTGAGGCGCCGCCGAGCACCGGAATGCTCGGCCGGTATGGCGTATCGGTCATGGCATCGTTGTCTGCTCGCGGCTCGCGCCTGGCGCCCGTCGACGTGGGCGCCACCAGGTCACATGTGTCTACATATGCTACACTTGAGCCGATGAGCGGCTCTATCTCCGTTCGTGACCTGCGAAACACGGTAAGCGAAGTGCTCCGTCGGGTCGAAGGGGGCGAGCGGCTGACGGTCACGGTCGACCGGCGTCCCGTTGCCGAGATCGTGCCGCTGCGTCGTCGCCGGGCCGTTCCGGCGGCCGAGGCGCTCGCCGTCGCATCCCGCTACGCGGCCGACCGGGGGCTCCTCGAAGATGCGCGGGGCCTGCTGTCCGACACGACTGACGATGTATGAGGGCGTTGCTCGACACCTCGTTCTTCATCGCTACGGAGTCGGGACGACCTCTTGGAGACATGGAGGGAGTGACCGAGACCGAGGTCTCGGTCGTGACCCTGGCTGAGCTGACCGTCGGCGTGCTGGTGGCCAACGACACCGATCGGCCGGCGCGAGTAGCGACGCTCTCGGCGGTCGAGTCGACGTGGGACCCGTTGCCCGTCGGCGCGGAGGTGGCACGCCAGTTCGCTCGGATCGTGGCGGCCCTGTCTGCCAGCCGCCGTCGGGTCCCCGTTCTCGACGCGCTCGTAGCGGCTACCGCAGTTGTGGAGCAAATTCCGGTCGTCACTCAGGACCATGACTACGGGTCCATCGCTGGGGTCGAGGTCATACGGGTCTGATCTTGGGAGGCATCCCTCATCCCGTGGACAGGGCTGTGAGCACACATCCGGGCCTGTTTCGGCCGCACCGCTGACCATCCCGCCCGGAGCGACGCGCCGTTTCGTCCGGGCGGCTGGAGCGTCGAGCCTGACTTCGTGGCCGAGTGAGCGCAACTGAGCCAGAGCACGGCGCCATCCACCACCAAAGGGGCTTCAGCGACAACACTTCTGCGCCGTGCCCCTCGCCGTCGTCCTCGCAGCGGGTGGCCTCGTCGGAGTCGCCCATCACATAGGGGTGCTTCGCGCCATCGAGGAGGAGACGGGTCTGCACGAAAGCGACGTCTCTCTCATGATCGGCACCTCAGCTGGGAGCGCCGTGGCGGCGTACCTCCGCAGCGGGTGGACGACCTCGGCCCTGATGGAGCGCGTGCCCGATCTTGCTGCGGCCGCCGCGGTGACGGTCTCGGGGAGCCCGATAAAGCTTCTCCGCCACGGCGTCGGGTCTGCCTACCTCCTTGCGCGCACGACGGTGAGGGTGCCCTCGCTCCTCTCGCTCACCCCGGGGCC
>JBOGHY010000111.1:0-12012 GCA_050742375.1 Acidimicrobiales bacterium
GAGGCGAGGTAGACGGCCGACACGGCGTTCGGCAGGCTGGTGAGCGCCGCCAGCAACACACCCCCGGTCACGATGCCAGGCAGCGCGAGGCGGCGGCCGAGCCAGAGCGCCGAGGTCTCCATGACGATGGAAGCGGCGATCACCACAGCGAGGCATACCCCAGCGACGGCGGTGTCGCCGGCGGCGCTCTTTGAAGGCGGGTCGAGCGCCGGTGTCAGCTGGCTGGCTTCGTCGCGCACGGCGCCCTCGAGAACGACGGCCAGACGTCGCGGCACCCCCGCCCGTTCGAGGAAGCCCGCCGGCACGGAGACGGTCCCGGCGTAGGTGGCGAAAAGAGCGGCGCCGAGGGCAAGTCCTACCGGAGTGCCGATGAGCCGCAGCACCGTTACGAGCGCGACGCAGGCGATGGCGGTGCCGACGATCCCCTCGAGCACGACTGCGCGGCGTCGCAGCGCTACCCGCCCCGAGACGAGAGCGGCGAGGCCGAGCAGAGCCGCCAGGTTGAAGACGTTCGAGCCGAGCACCACCCCCGCACCGAGGTTGCGTTGGTGGCCGGCGATGGCCGTCACCGCGGCGGTGATCTCGGGGGAGTCGGCGCAAAGGGCGGCGAGGAGGCCGACGGCGGCATCCGCGAGCGAAAGTCGCTCCCCGAGGCGTTCGACTCGCCGGACGAGCACGGCGCTCGCCGCGAGGCTGCAGGCCGTGGCGCCGACGAGGACAGGTGCGGCCACCCCGACAGGCACAGAGCTCGCCGCGCCGAGCACGAGAGACTCGAACATGGCACCGCTCGGCATCGGGCTCCTCCCGCAGTCAGAGGTTGATGCCGACCAGGCTTCCCGGCGCTCCTGGGGGGACCTTACCCCGGGCGGCCCCACACCCCGGGCGGCCTCCTACCCCGGGCGGCCTCCTACCCCGGGCGGCCCCCTATGCGGGATCCCTCCAGCCCGGCCGGGATCCCCCCGCCCCGCCCGGGATCCCCCCAGCCCGGCCGGGTTCCCCCCAGCCCGCGGCTGCCGGCGGACGAGCCGGCGCCGTCGGGTCGGAGCGGCGCCCAGCACCGGGGGTCGCCGGCTGTGTTGCCCGGGTCGTCGGGTCGGGGCGGCCGGTGGCCGGCAGGTAGGATCAGCGTCCCATGCGATCGACCGCCGAGGCAATCGAGCCCAACAAGGTGAAGCTCTCCGTCGAGGTGGACGAGGACGAGCTGAGAAAGGCTCTCGACGAGACGATCCGCCGCCTCCAGCAGGAGGTGGCCGTACCGGGCTTCCGCCCGGGCAAGGTCCCGAGACGGCTGATCGAGGTCCGCCTCGGCGGCAAGGCGATCCGGGAGGAGCTCATCCGGACAGAGCTCCCGAATTATTACGCCCAGGCGGTGGAAGAGGCGGCTCTGGACATAATCGCCGCCCCCGAGATCGACATAACCTCGGGTGAGGAGGAGGGCGCCCTCGCCTTCGATGCCGTCGTCGAGGTGAGGCCGAAGGTGGCGATCCCCGGCTACGACGGGCTGCAGGTCACCGTCCCGAGCCCCGAAGCCACCGAGGAGGAGGTCGACGCCCAGATCGAGCGACTCCGCGAGAGCTTCGCCGAGCTAGCCGAGGTGGACCGCGCCGTCAGGGGAGGCGACGTCGTCACCCTCGACATCTCGGGGTTCCGCGGCGACGACGTGGTGGAGGATCTCTCCTCGACCGACTACGTCTATGAGCTCGGTAAGGGGATGCTCGTCGAGGGTGCCGACGAGAAGCTGCACGGCGCCAAGGCGGGCGACATCGTGGAGGTCCTGTCCGAGGAGGTTCCCGGCGGCGCCGCCAGCATCCGCCTCCTCGTGAAGCAGGTGCGCGAGAAGATCCTCCCCGACGTCGACGACGCCTGGGCTTCGGATGCCTCCGAGTTCGACACGATCGCCGAGCTGCGTGAGGACCTTGCCCGCAGGATCGCCGGTCTGAAACGGCTGCAGGCGAACGTCGCCCTCCAGGACGGGGCCGTAGATGCGCTCGCCGCCCTCGTGGCCGAGGAGCTGCCCGAGCCGCTCGTGAGCGAGGAGATGGAGCGGCTGCAGCACGGGCTCATGCACCGTCTGGCGGACCGCCAGATCCCTCTCGACCAGTACCTCGCCGCCACGAACCAGGAGGTGGAGCAGCTCGTCGAGGACCTGCGCAGGCAGGCGGAGACAAGGGTGCGCGCCGATCTGGCGCTGCGGGCACTCGCCGAATCCCAGGATCTGGAGGTGAGCGACGAGGAGCTGGCGGCTGAGATCGGTCGGGCGGCGGAGGAGTCCGGCCGGACGGCCCGACAGGTGGCGCTCCAGATCGCGGAGGGCGCCGGCCTCGAACGGCTACGCTCGGAGCTACGGACGTCGAAGGCGGTGGCGTGGCTGGTTGGCCATGTCGACGTCGTGGAC
The DNA here is from genome assembly GCA_050742375.1 of Acidimicrobiales bacterium. GTDB lineage: Bacteria > Actinomycetota > Acidimicrobiia > Acidimicrobiales > Bog-793 > JAKATT01. The sequence continues at coordinate 2,396 of JBOGHY010000111.1, forward strand.
GAGCAGGGGAAGCAGATGGACCGAGCAGTGCTCGTCGGAACGGAGACCTCGCCTGAGCGGGATGGTACGGCGGCGAGCGCTGCGGCCACGGGCATCGCGCCCACGGCGGCGGCCGTCGGAGCCACCTCCCAAAGCCCGACACAAGACACCACGGCAGGAACCGGCGAGGAGGAACAGGCTTGAGCGCGTACGGGTATCTCGTCCCGACCGTGGTGGAGCAGTCGAGCAGGGGCGAGCGTGCCTACGACCTCTATTCGCGCCTGCTGCGGGAGCGGATCATCTTCATCGGGACCCCGATCGACGACGTGGTGGCGAACCTCGTCTGCGCCCAGATGCTCTTCCTCGAGTCGGAGGACCCCGAGAAGGACATAAACATCTACATCAACTCGCCCGGCGGCGACATCACGGCGCTCTTCGCTATATACGACACGATGAAGTACGTGCGGCCGGACAAGTCCACCTTCTGCTTCGGCCAGGCCGCCTCGGCAGCAGCCGTGCTGCTTGCATCGGGCACGAAGGGCAAGCGCTTCGCCCTTCGGCACGCGAGGATCCTCCTCCACCAGCCCTACGGCGGGGCCGCCGGCCAGGCGACCGACATCGAGCTGCAGGCAAAGGAGATCCTGCGCATGCGGGATCTGCTGAACGAGATGCTCGCCGACGACACCGGCCAGCCGATCGAGAAGATCCACCGGGACACCGATCGCGATTTCATAATGAGCGCCGACGATGCCCGTGAGTACGGTGTCATCGACGAGGTGATCACGAGACAGGCCGAGGTGGCGACCACCATCGCCGCCGTCGGCGCAGCCTGACGGGGGAGGCGACGTGGCGAAATTCGGCGACGGGGGAGAGCTCGTCAAGTGCAGCTTCTGCGGGAAATCGCAGAAGCAGGTGAAAAAGCTGATCGCCGGTCCGGCGGTGTACATATGCGACGAGTGCATCGAGCTGTGCAACGACATCATCGAGGAGGAGCTCGCCGAGCCATCCGAGGTCCGCTTCGAGGATCTCCCCAAGCCGAAGGAGATCTTCGAGTTCCTGAACGACTACGTCGTCGGCCAGGAGCAGGCGAAGAAGATCCTCTCGGTGGCTGTCTACAACCACTACAAGCGGGTGCAGGCGGGCGTCTACCGCGACGGCGAGGTCGAGATCTCCAAGTCCAACATCCTCCTACTCGGCCCGACCGGGTGCGGCAAGACGCTCCTTGCCCAGACCCTCGCCCGCATGCTGAACGTCCCCTTTGCCATCGCCGACGCCACGGCGCTCACCGAGGCGGGATATGTCGGCGAGGATGTCGAGAACATCCTCTTGAAGCTGATCCAGGCCGCCGACTACGACGTCAAGAAGGCCGAGACGGGGATCATCTACATCGACGAGATCGACAAGATCGCCCGCAAGTCCGAGAACCCCTCGATCACCCGTGACGTCTCGGGCGAAGGCGTCCAGCAGGCGCTCCTCAAGATCCTCGAGGGCACGACGGCCTCGGTTCCGCCCCAGGGTGGCCGCAAGCACCCCCACCAGGAATTCATCCAGATCGACACAACGAACGTCTTATTCATATGTGGCGGGGCTTTCGCAGGTCTAGACAAGATCATAGAGAGCCGTATCGGTCACTCCTCCATCGGCTTTAGGGCCGAGCTCCGCCGTGGCAAGCAATGGAAGGATGGGGAGCTGCTCCAAAAGGTCCTCCCCGAAGACCTCTTGAAGTTCGGGCTCATCCCCGAGTTCGTCGGCCGCCTTCCAGTCATCGGCGCCGTGTCGAGCCTGGACAGGGACGCCCTCGTGCGCATCCTCGTCGAGCCGAAGAACGCCTTCATCAAGCAGTACAAGAAGGTCTTCGAGCTCGACAGCGTGGAGCTCGAGGTCACAGAGGACGCCCTCGAGGCGATTGCAGACCAGGCGCTCCTGCGGGCGACCGGGGCCCGCGGGATCCGGGCCGTCCTCGAAGAGGTGCTCCTCGACGTGATGTACGACCTGCCGAGCCGCGAGGACATCGGTCGCTGCGTCGTCGACCGCTCCGTCGTCCTCGAGCACGTGGCCCCGAGCCTCGTGCCGCGCGGCGCCCCCGAGAAGCCGGAACGGACGCGCCGCGCCGCTTCCTGAACCCACCCCGACGACGGGGCCCTTCTCACCGCCGGCCGGCCGTTGCGGGATCGGCGAGGCGCTCGCCTGGCTGGACCGCCACGTCAACCTGGAGGCCATCGAGTCGGGCCGCGCCGGCCGCTTTGCCGCTCCGACCCTCGAGCGGATCCGGGCACTCGTCCACGCAATGGGCGACCCGCAGGCCTGTTACCCGGTCGTGCATGTCACCGGGACCAACGGGAAAGGGTCCACCTCGCGGATGTGCGCCGCGCTTCTCGCCGCCGAGGGACTTCGCGTCGGCCTGTACCTGAGCCCTCACCTGGAGCGTCTTAACGAGCGGGTGTCGATTGCCGGAGAGGAGATCTGCGACGACGAGCTCTGCTCCCAGCTCTCGGCTCTGGCCGAGCTGGAAGTCTTTCTCGGCGTGCAGTTCAGCTGGTTCGAGCTCGTGACGGCCGCGGCCTACCGGTGGTTCGCCGACGAGGCGGTCGACGCCGCCGTGATCGAGGTGGGCCTCGGGGGGCGCTACGACGCCACGAACGTCGTCGAAGCGGCAGTGGCCGTGGTGACAAATGTCGAGCTCGACCACACCGACATCCTCGGGGGTACGCGCGCCGAGATCGCCGGCGAGAAGGCGGGGATCATAAAGAGCTCCTCGGTCGTGGTGCTGGGGGAGGTCGACCCGGCGATCGCGGCGGTCTTCGACAGAGAGGCCGCGAGCACCGGCGCCGGGCCGCTCTGGCGCCGTGGCGAGGACTTCGGCGGCGAGGGGGTGCGACTCGCCGTCGGCGGGCAAGCGGCGGATCTCTACACACCGGCGGGACGTTACGCGGAGGTCTACCTGCCTCTCCACGGGTACCACCAGGTCGACAACGCCGCCGCCGCCCTGGCAGCGGCGCAGGCGCTTGTCGGCAACCCCCTCTCGGAGGGGGTCGTCGTCGAGGCTTTCGCTTCCGTTCGGGTGCCCGGGCGCCTGGAGGTGGTCGCCCGCCGGCCGGTCGTCGTGCTCGACGGCGCCCACAACCCGGCCGGTGCCAGGGCCGCCGGCGCCGCCCTGGCCGAGGACTTCGCCTCCGCCCGCCGCGTGATCGTCGTGATGGGCTGCCTGCGCGGCCGCGACCCGGGCGAGCTGCTCGACGGGCTGATCGGCTCGGGTCCGAAGGACCCCGCCGCGCCGCACGCCTCGGCCGCCCCGGACGCTGGCCCCGGCGTCGAAAGCTCCGCCGGTCCCCGCTCCGGCGCCGGCGACCGAATCGCCGTCGTGGTGGCTTGCACCCCCTTGTCTCCCCGCGCCCAGCCTCCCGGGGCCGTCACCTCGGCGGCGGCGGCCCGCGGAATCGAGACCGTCGAGTGCACCACGCCCGCCGAGGCGGTCGAGGAGGCGCTCGGGCTGGCCGGCGAGGACGACCTCGTCCTCGTCACGGGTTCCCTCTACGTCGTCGGTGCCGCTCGATCGGCGCTGCTCGCCACCCATTGACCACCCGTCAGTGGACGCTCAGGGCGGACATCACCCCGGGGGAGCGGGGCGCGGCGGTGTCGCTCCGGACGGGCCGTGACAGAGGCCGCTTTCGTGGTTACGACTCGATGGGTGAGGGCTCGGGACGGTCCACCAGGGACGGCAGGCTCGTCAGGGACGTAAGTGCACGGTGCGCGGAGGACTCCCACTCGCTCCATTGGCCCTCGTCCCCGCCGGCCCCGACGCCGCGCTCCGGTCGCTCTCCGGGACCGCGCCGTCGCTCGGGTCAGGGCCTGTGTTTGAAAACAGATAGCTTTCGCGGACCGTGAACCGCACGCTCGTGATCTGCAAGCCTGACGCCGTCGCCCGCGGCCTCGTCGGCGAGATCGTGGGCCGCCTCGAGCAAAAGGGCCTCCGTGTGGTCGCTGCCGAGCTGCGTACCATCGACGAGCCCACAGCAGCTCGGCACTACGCCGAGCATGCCGGCAAGCCTTTCTACGCCGGCCTCGTCACCTTCATCACCCAAGGACCGTCGCTCGTGGTGGTCGCCGAGGGGCCCGAGGACACCTGGAAGATCGTGCGCACCCTCATGGGGCCGACCAACCCGGCCGAAGCGCCTCCCGGGACGATCCGGGGCGACTTCGGCACGTTGCTGACGGAGAACCTCGTGCACGGCTCCGACGGTCCCGAGTCCGCCGCCGCCGAGATCGGTCTCTTCTTCCCCGGCCTTTGACGGCTGCCGGCTCCCCCGGCCTTTGACGGCTGCCGGCTCCCCGGCCTTGACGGCCGCCCCCAGGGCCGCCAACCCGCTGGCCTCGGAGATGCCGCCCCTCGGCCGCCTTCGCGCGGTCGGGGCGAGCGACAGGCTGGAGCGCGGTAGCCTCACCCCGGCGCGAGCGGGCGCCTTGTCCGAGCCGGGCAAAGCCCTTAGCCTGGGGCGACCCTTCAAAGGGCGACCCTTCAAAAATTTGGAGTCCCACCGAGATGGCAGACAACAGCCTGTCCTTCATAGGTCGTGACATGGCCGTCGACCTTGGCACCGCCAACACGCTCGTCTACGTGCGCGGCAAGGGCATCGTGCTCAACGAGCCCTCGGTGGTGGCGATCAACGTGAAGGACGGCCACCCGCTCGCGGTCGGGGTCGAGGCGAAGCGGATGATTGGCCGAACCCCGAGCAACATCCAGGCGATCCGGCCCCTGAAAGACGGGGTCATCGCTGATTTCGAGATCTGCGAGATGATGCTGCGCTACTTCATCCGCCGGGTGCACCCGCGCCGCTTCTCGAAGCCCCGCATGGTCATCTGCGTGCCCTCTGGGATCACCGGCGTCGAGAAGCGAGCGGTGCAGGAGGCTGCCGAGTACGCCGGGGCCCGCAAGGCCTACATCGTCGAGGAGCCAATGGCCGCCGCCATCGGCGCCGGCTTGCCCATCCACGAGCCGACCGGGAACATGGTGGTCGACATCGGCGGCGGCACCACCGAGGTTGCCGTCATCTCGCTCGGCGGCATCGTCGTCTCGCAGTCGATCCGTATCGGCGGCGACGAGCTCGACGAGGCGATCATCTCCTTCGTCAAGAAGGAGTACAGCCTCGCCCTCGGCGAGCGCACGGCCGAGGAGATCAAGATCGCCCTCGGCTCCGCTTGCGAGCTCGAGGAGGAGCTGCACGCCGAGATCCGCGGCCGGGATCTGGTCACGGGGCTCCCAAAGACAGTCGTGACGACAACCGAGGAGATAAGAAGGGCGATCGAGGAGCCGGTGTCAGCCATCGTCGACGCCGTGAAGGTCACCCTCGACCGCTGCCCCCCCGAGCTCGCCGCCGACATCATGGAGCAGGGCATCGTGCTGACGGGAGGAGGTGCCCTCCTGCACGGTCTCGACGTCCGCCTGCAGGCAGAGACGCACATGCCGATCGTGGTGGCGCCAGATCCCCTCAATTGCGTGGCGCTCGGAAGCGGGATGTGCCTCGAGGAATTCGAGGCGCTGAAGCAGGTGCTTATCTCCTCCTCCAACCGCTGACCCCGGGCCGGCGTGGCGACGACGCGGGCGCGCCGCAACACGAGCCAGCGCCTCACGCTCGTGATCCTTCTGCTCGCCTCCGTCACGGTCGTGACGCTCGACTACCGCGGCAGTGCCAGCAGAGACATCACATCGATCCGCAACGCCGCCATGGATGTCGTCTCGCCCATCCAGCGGGGCCTGGCGGCGGCACTGCGACCCGTGGGCAATTTCTTCTCGGGGGCGGTCAATTACGGCTCTGCCGCGGACGAGAACGCCCGCCTGCGGGCACAGCTGGGCGCCGTCCGCCGGCTTGCCCTCGAGAACTCCGAGGCCGCCCACCAGCTGGAGCAGGTCCTCTCCGAGCAGCATCTCACATTCGTGCAGAACATCCCTACGGAGCTCGCCACCGTGATGTCGGGCTCGTCGTCGAACTTCGAGCTCACCTTCGAGATCAACCGGGGGACGGCGTCCGGCGTCAGCGTCGGCATGCCGGTCGTCTCGGGTGCCGGCCTCGTCGGCTCGGTCGTCTCGGCGGCCTCCGGAAGCTCCGTCGTACGGCTGGTGACCGATCCACGCTCGGCGGTCGGCGTGCGTTTCGGCTCTCAGGGGTCGATCGCCGTCGCCGACGGGGAGGGTGCAGGCGATCCCTTGGACCTCGCCGACGTGACAGCGACCATGGCGCCGAAGGTGGGCGAGCGGGTCTACACGAGCGGGCTCACGGGCGCCGACTCCTACCCGGGCGGCATCCCGGTCGGCTTCGTGTCCTACCTCGGCCCGGAGGCGGGCTCACTCACCAGATCGGTCTCGGTCACCCCCTGGGCCGACATGTCGAACCTTCAGTACGTGACTGTCATGCAATGGCTCCCGCCGGCATGAGCGCGACGCCGTGGTCTCGGCGCGAGCCGGCGCCGCAAGGCTCGGGGTGAGAGCTGTCGGCATGACCTGGCGCGGCTGGCTCTCTTACGTGGTGCTGCTATTCGTCACCGCCGTCGTGCAGGTGGGTGTCCTTGACGGCATCGTGGTGGGGGGCGCCCACCCCGATGCCTTCCTTCTCCTGGCCGTGGCGGCCGGGCTCGTGGCCGGTGCCCAGCAGGGTGCGATCCTCGCCTTCGTGGCCGGGCTCGTGGCCGACCTCTTCGTGGTGACGCCCTACGGGCTCTCGGCACTCTGCCTCGTGCTCGTGAGCTTTGGCGTGGGTCTGGCGGCCGGTACCCCGGGGGCCAGGAGCTCGGTCGGGTTCCGGGTTGCCACGGCGCTGATCGCTAGCGTTGGGGGGACGCTGCTCTACGCCGCCGTCGAGACCCTGATCGGCCAGCCCCACCCGAGGCTCGGACACATCGTCGCAGTCTGCCTCGTGGTCGCGATCGCCAACGGCATCGGGATAGTGCCCGTCGTCCGCCTGCTCGCCCGCGTCGTGAGCGCCGGCTCTGTGGCCCAGCGCGGCCCGGCGAGCCTCTCCGGCGGGAGCGCCGCCGTCCGATGAAGGCCCGCGGAAGAGCTGCTGGGGGGCCACCGCGACCCGCCGCGCCGCCGTCGGGGCTCGACGAGGAGGGCCGGCCCGAGCGCTCCCGGTCCCGGCCGCACCCCCAGCGCCTCTCGATCTCGACGAGCCCGCTGAAGCGCCTCGACGACGAGGAGAGGGAGCTGGCCCGGCGCAGCGAGACGGTCCACCTCGGGCTGCGCCTGAGCGGCATCGGGGTCGTCGTGCTCGCCCTCTTCGCCGTCGTCGTCTTCCGGCTGTGGTCGCTCCAGGTTCTGCAGGGCGGCAGGTACCAGGCGGAGGCGAACGACATCGTCACCCGCACCGTGCCGGTCACCCCGCCCCGCGGCCTCATCCTCGCCCGCGGCGGGCAGATCCTCGTGGGCGACAAGGTAATGCCCGTCGTGACGCTGAACCGCCAGATCGCCGTGAACGACCCCGGCGTGGTCAGGCGCCTGGCGGTCGCCCTCGGCATCACGGTGGGCTCGATCGAGACCGACCTCGCCAACCAGCAGGACAGCATCTACGAGCCGGTGCCGGTGAGGCTCGGCGCCACCACGAGCGAGGTCGTCTTCCTCTCCGAGCACCGGAGCCAGTTCCCGGGCGTCGCCGTCAGCTACATCGCCGAGCGCCGCTACCCGCAGGGCTCCCTCGGCGCCCAGATGCTCGGCTACGTGGCCGACATCACTGCCTCCGAGCTGAAGGTGCTGCAGAAGAAGGGCTACGTGGAGAGCGACGTCGTCGGGCAGTCCGGCATCGAGGCGAGCTACGAGTCCTTCCTGCACGGGCACCCCGGCACCGAGACGCTGCATGTGGACGCTCAAGGGATCCCCGTCGGGTCTCCGAAGGTCAAAGCGCCGGCGCCGGGCGGCGACGTGGTGCTGAACGTCGACCTCGGCCTCGAGCGCGCCGTCACCACGGCTCTCCAGAACCAGCTCACCGCGCTGCAGTCGGCGGGCCTGCCCGCCGACTCGGGTGCCGTCGTGGTGGAGAACCCGCAGGACGGGGCGATCGACGCCATGGTGTCGCTTCCCACCTACGACCCGCGCTGGTTCGTCGGCGGCATCAGCGAGTCGCACTACCGAGAGATCACTTCGGCATCCGGCGGCAGGCCTTTCCTCGACCGGGCGACCCAGGGCCTCTACACGCCCGGGTCGACGTTCAAGCTGGCGACGGCGACAGCCGCCCTCGACGACGGGCTTATCTCCCCCTACTCGACCATCGTCGACCCGGGATCCTTCACGATCCCGGGATGCACCGGCGGCCAGTGCACCTTCTTGAACAACGACGGCGAGGTCCTCGGCCCACTCGACATCTCGACGGCGATCACGGCCTCCGACGACGTCTTCTTTTACACCCTCGGCTACGACTTCTGGGCCGCCCGGGCGCACTACGGCCTCAGCCCCATCCAGAAGGCCGCCGCCGCCTACGGCCTGGGCCAGCCGACCGGCGTCGACCTGCCCGATCCCTACGTCGGCCAGGTCGACTCGCCCGAGCTGCGCAAGTACCAGCACGAGCACTACCCCAAGGCCTTTCCCTACGACTACTACGGCGCAGGCGACCAGGTGAACATGGCCTTCGGTCAGGGCGAGACCGTGGTCACCCCCCTCGAGCTGGCGAACGCCTATGCCACCTTCGCCAACGGGGGAACCCGCTACGCCCCCGAGGTCGCCGCCGGCGTCGTCTCGCCGACGGGAAAGGTGCTCGACCGGGTGCGGCCGAAGGTGCTCGGCCACGTCCGCCTCCCGCCGAGCACCTACGACGCCATCTTCTCGGGCCTAAAGGGCGTAATCACCAACACGGCCTACGGGACGGCGGCGGGGACCTTCGCCGGCTACCCCTACCAGAAGCTCCCCCTGGCCGGGAAGACGGGTACCGCCACCACGAGCAACAATCCCAATGCCCAGCCGACCGCCCTTTTCGTCGCCTTCGGTCCCGCGAACGGCTCTCCGAAAGCCCCTCGTTACGTTGTCGCAGTCGTCATCCCCGAGGCCGGCTACGGTGCCGCGGCCTCCGCGCCGGTCGTGCGCAGCATCTTCCAGTACCTCATCAGGCACCCCGTAGGGCCGGTGCGGATGTCGGCGCCCTCTCCTGGGAGCTGAGGGCCGGCCCGGCGCCCGCCAGGAGGCAGCGAGCCGCCCGCGATGCCGTAGCTTCCACGGGACGTCGTGGAGCACCGGTAGACTGATCGTCGAGATGGTGCTGCCGAGACCACCGCGCAAGCGATTGCCCGCCGTGCCGGCGCCCGCCGTCTGCTCTGTTCTCTCCGGCACCGTGTGCCCGCCCGCCGAGCTGCGTACCGCGCGCCCGACGCACGCCGGCCACGTGGTGCCCCCCGCGCGATCGCGGGCGTCCTCAAGAAGGGACCCACTTGATGTCGGACCCGACCACCGGCCGCAACGCGCCGGGCGAGGCCATGACGGGGAACGCGTCCCCGGGCCGCCCGGCCGAGACCAGCTCCTCGCAGGAGGCGCCCCCCGCTGAGCCCCGGCGCGCTGCGCCGCCGCAGCTTGCCGCCCGCCGTCCACAGATCGGTGACTCCCGGCCGGCGCCCGTGCTACCCGTCCCGGTGCCAGACGCCCCCCGCTCGCCCGGGGGGGGCCG
>JBOGHY010000112.1:0-19733 GCA_050742375.1 Acidimicrobiales bacterium
GGCTACGAACGACCAGGCAGGCTGACATGAACGAGGAGCAACTGAAGCGGGTACGCGAGGGTCGAGGCTTCATCGCTGCGCTCGACCAGAGCGGCGGCAGCACGCCGAACGCCTTGCGTGCCTACGGGATCCCCGAGTCCAGCTACTCGACCGAGGAAGAGATGTTCTCCCTCATGCACGAGATGCGCTCCCGGATCTTCACGAGCCCGAGCTTCACCGGCGAGCGCATCTTCGGCGCCATCCTGTTCGAGGAGACGCTCGGAAGAGACGTCGAGGGACGCCCCCCGAGCTCGTACCTGTGGTCGCAGAAGACCGTCGTCCCCTTCTTGAAGGTCGACAAGGGACTGGCCGCCTCCGACGGCGGAGTCGCGCTGATGAAGGACATCCCCGCTCTCGAGGCGACGCTCGAGGTCGCTCGGGATGCCGGGGTGTTCGGCACCAAGATGCGCTCGGTGATCAAAGGCGCCGATGCCGCCGGGGTCGAGGCCGTCGTCGACCAGCAGTTCGAGATCGCCAGGCGCATCCTTGCAAGCGGGCTCGTCCCGATCCTCGAGCCAGAGGTCGACATCGGCTGCGCCGACAAGGCCAAGGCAGAGGCCCTGCTGAAGTCCGGGATCCTGCGCTCGCTCGAGTCTCTTTCGGGCACCGAGCAGGTCATGGTGAAGATCACCATCCCCGAAGAGGACGACTTCTACCTCGACTTGGTGAACCATCCCAAGGTCCTCCGAGTCGTCGCTCTCTCGGGCGGCTACAGCCAGGCGGAGGCCGTCGCCCGCCTCGCGCGCAATCACGGCGTCTCGGCGAGCTTCTCGCGCGCCCTCACAGAAGGGCTCTCCGTCGACCTCGACGACGCCCAGTTCGACGCCGTGCTGAGGGCGTCCATCGACGAGATCTACGAGGCCTCCATCACATAGCACGCCGGGATCGCCGGTCGCGTCGGCATCGCCCCGATCCCCGTGTTTGGACTGACCTTGTGGGGCGAGCCCGGTACAGTGGGCTCAGGCACACCCGCATCGGAGCCGAGGGCAGGGGCAAGTGGCGAGCAGCACCAAGACGGATCCTCGCAGCCGGACGACCGAGATCGTCGACGAGGTCGTCATCCGCTTCGCCGGCGATTCTGGCGACGGCATGCAGGTGGCCGGAGACCGGTTCACCGACGAGAGTGCGCTCTTCGGCAACGACCTGTCAACGCTGCCCAATTTCCCGGCCGAGATCCGGGCGCCCGCCGGCACCCTTGCCGGTGTCTCCGCCTTCCAGGTCCACATCTCGGACCACGACATCCTTACGCCCGGCGACGCCCCGAACGTGCTCGTGGCGATGAACCCGGCGGCGCTGTGCGCAAACATCGGCGACCTGCCGACGGGAGCCACCATCGTCGCCAACAGCGACGCCTTCGACGAGCGGGCCCTCGAGAAGGCCGGCTACGGCTCGGACCCGCTCTCGGACGGGTCACTTGCCAACTTCCGGGTCTACGAGGTGCCGATGACGACACTCACCCTCGAGGCCTGCAAGCCGACCGGCGCAAAGCCTCGGGACGCCGAGAGGAGCAAGAATTTCTTCGCCCTCGGGCTCGTCTCGTGGCTCTACCAGCGCCCGACCGAGGCGACGACTGCCTGGATCGCCAAGCGCTACGGGGGCGACGCCGTCGTCGTCGAGGCCAACACGCTCGCCTTCAGGGCGGGCTACCACTTCGGCGAGACGGCCGAGCTGTTCGAGTCCGCCTACGAGGTGCATGCCGCCAGCCACGCGCCGGGCACCTACACCAACATCACCGGCAACACCGCACTGGGCTGGGGTCTGATCGCGGCGGCGGAGCTGGCCAAGGTCTCGATCTTCCTCGGCTCCTACCCGATCACGCCCGCCTCGGACGTCCTGCACGAGCTCTCCAAGCACAAGAATTTCGGAGTGCGCACCCTGCAGGCCGAAGACGAGATCGCTGGCGTCGGGGCGGCGCTCGGGGCGTCTTTCGGTGGCTCGCTCGGCGTGACGACTACGAGCGGGCCGGGCCTCGACCTCAAGGCCGAGACGATCGGTCTCGCCGTCTCTCTCGAGCTGCCGCTCGTCGTCGTGGACATCCAACGGGGCGGACCGTCCACCGGCCTGCCGACCAAGACCGAGCAGGCCGACCTCCTCCACGCCATGTACGGTCGCCACGGTGAGGCGCCTCTGCCGATCGTGGCGGCGGCGACCCCGTCGGGCTGCTTCGACGCCGCCATCGAGGCGGTCCGAATCGCCCTCAAGTACCGCACGCCGGTGATACTGCTCTCAGACGGCTACCTCGCCAACGGTTCGGAGCCGTGGCGGCTTCCGGCCGTGGACGACCTCCCCGACATCGCGACCGAGTACGCCACGGTGCCGAACGGGCTCTCCGAGGACGGCCAGCCTGTCTTCCACCCATACGCGCGCGACCCCGCCACCCTGGCCCGCGACTGGGCGCTGCCGGGAACTCCCGGGCTCGAGCACCGCATCGGCGGTCTCGAGAAGGCCGATGTCACGGGCAACGTCTCCTACGACCCAGCAAACCACGAGCGAATGGTGCGCCTGCGAGCCGCCAAGATCGCCGGCATCGCGAAGGACATCGCCCCGGCCCAGCCCGACGACGAGACAGGCGACGCCGGTTTGCTCGTGCTTGGCTGGGGCTCGACCTACGGAGCCATAGCCGCCGCCGTCCGGCGGGTGCGGGCCCTTGGACGAAGTGTTGCGCAGCTGCACCTCGTCCACCTGAACCCCTTCCCGGCGAACCTCGGCGAGGTCCTCGGGCGCTACGACAAGGTGATCGTCCCCGAGGGCAATCTCGGCCAGCTGTCGCGGCTCGTGCGGGCCGAGTTCCTCGTCGACGCCCGACCGCTCTCCAAGGTGCAGGGGACGCCGTTCCGGGTGTCGGAGATCGAGCGTGCGATCCTCGCTGAGCTCGGTGCGGGCGCGGACGGTCACGACTCGCGGGACGACGGAGAGGAGCCTCGATGACCGAGGTTGCCGCGCCCGCCACCACACGCAAGGACTGGACTAGCGACCAGGACGTCCGATGGTGCCCAGGCTGCGGCGACTACTCGGTGCTCACGGCGGTGCAGCTGCTCCTGCCTGAGCTCGGCGTGCGCCGGGAGAACACCGTCTTCATCTCCGGCATCGGCTGTGCTGCCCGCTTCCCGTACTACATGAAAACCTACGGGATGCACTCGATCCACGGCCGTGCCCCGGCGATCGCCACCGGTCTGGCTGTGACGCGGCCGGACCTCGACGTGTGGGTCATAAGCGGTGACGGCGACGCCCTCTCGATCGGCGGCAACCACCTCGTGCACGCCCTGCGGCGCAACGTCAACCTTACGATCTTGCTCTTCAACAACCAGGTCTACGGCCTCACCAAGGGTCAGTACTCGCCGACCTCCGAGGTCGGCCAGGTGACGAAGTCGACCCCGTTCGGCTCGCTCGACACGCCGTTCAACCCCGTCAGCCTGGCGCTTGGCGCCGAGGCGAGCTTCGTCGCCCGCACGCACGACATGGACCGCAAGCACATGACTGAGATGTTCCGCCGAGCTCATGACCACAAGGGGGCTGCCCTCGTCGAGGTCTACCAGAACTGCAACGTCTTCAACGACGGCGCCTTCGAGGAGGTCACCGGGAAAGCTGTGCGCGAGGAGATGCTCGTCCACCTCGAGCACGGAAAGCCCATCAGGTTCGGGGCCGAGGGGCACCGCGGCGTGGTGATGGATGCACAGGGGCGGCTGTCGCTCGTAGAGGTCGCCGAGGTGGGCGAGGAGGCGCTCGTGGTGCACGACGAGCGTCGCGAGAACCCCGACCTCGCTTTCGCCCTCTCCCGTCTCGCCCGCGGTCCGCACGAACCGACTCCTGTCGGGGTCTTTCGTGCTGTGGAACGCCCTCACTACGGCGCACGGGTCGATGCCCAGCTTCTCGATGCCCGCGAGCGCCGCGGCGCCGGTGACCTGGCAGCATTGCTGCAGTCGGGCACCACCTGGACCGTCCCGGGCCCCAGCTGAGCTAGCCACTCTGCGGCAAGGGGAAGGACTGATGGATCTCGATCTAAAGGGGCGTCGCTACATCGTCACCGGTGCCTCGAGGGGGCTCGGCCTCGCCGTTGCACGAGAGCTCGTGGCGGAAGGTGCGAGCGTGCTCGTCGCCTCCCGGTCCGCCGAAGCTGTCGAGGCGGCGGCGCGAGACCTCGGCCCATCGGCGGTACCTCTTCAATGCGACCTCACCGACGAGGACGCCCCCGCGCGCCTCCTCGAGACGGCCATGGGCAGGCTCGGCGGCCTGAACGGCGCCTTCGTCAGCCACGGCGGGCCACCGGCGTCGAGCGCCGGCGAGGTCAGCGACGATCAGCTGGCGCTCGCTGTCGAGGGCTCGCTCCTTGCTCCGATCCGCTTGGTTCGCGCCCTCGCGGCGGTGCTGACGTCGGGGGATTCGATAGTCGTGCTCACCTCGGGTAGCTCGCTCGAGCCGCTTGCCGGGCTCGTGACCTCGAACCTGACGAGGCCCGGAATGTGGGCCTATGTGAAGACGCTCGCCGACGAGGTCGGCCCACGGGGGGTACGCCTCAACTGCGTCATTCCGGGCTCCTTTGCCACCGACCGCGTCCTCGACCTCCTCCGCCAGCAGGGCGAGGCCGAGGGCCGGTCGCTCGAGGACCTGCGGGCCGAGGCGGACGGAGATGTGCCGCTCCGGCGGATCGGCGACCCCGAAGAGCTCGGCCGCGTAGCCACATTCCTGCTGTCGCCAGCGGCCTCCTATGTCACCGGCTCGGCCTGGCGAGTCGACGGAGGCCGGATCCGCGGGCTCTAGGCCGGGCGCCGGAGATCGGCCCGATCTCGATCGTTGTCGTCGGTAGGCTTTGGCCGGTGCGCGAGCTCCTTCGCGGCGCGATCCGCCTGCACGTCCTGCACCACGCCGCCGAAGGGGAGATCAACGGCGCCTGGATGGCCGAGGAGCTCACCCGACACGGCTACAAGATCAGTCCCGGCACCCTTTATCCGACGCTTCACCACATGGAAGAGGAAGGCCTCCTCGCATCGAGGAAGGACGTCCGAAATGGGCGCGCCATCCGCCTCTATCGCGCGACGGACTTCGGACGCGGAGCCCTCGACGAGGAGCGGCAGGTCCTTGCCGAGCTTGCCCGCGAGCTCCTCGGCACCGCCCCGGCGACACGCGGCCGGGCCGCTCGTGGTGCCGTGTAGCTGTTCGTCGTCACCTGAGTGCACCGCTCCCTGCGAGGAGCACGATGACGCGGGCGATCCCGAAGCCGAAGGCGATGCCCGCGATCGGGCCGAAGAACCAACCGCGCAAGATCCCGGTGAGCACCCCGCGGCTCACCGTTCGGCGACCGCGGGCGATGCCCGCGCCGGTCATCGCACCGACGAGCGCCTGGTTCATCGAGGTGAAGAACCCGAGGCTGACGGCGGCGATAACGACGATCGCCTGCACGGCCTGGGCGGCAGTCGCCATCGCGCGGTCGAGCTCCACGATCTCGAAAGCGATCCGCTCGAGCAGCGGTCGTCCCCACGTCAGCGCGCCGACCGTGAGGCCTGCACCGCCGACGACACCCGCGACAAATGGCGAGAAGCTCCGCGTGGCGACGAGCGAGCCCGTCGCGTTCGCGACGTCATTGCTCCCCATGACGAATGACGCACCGGCGCCGACCACAATCAGCGCCACGACGAGCGCGTCAGTCGTCGTCACTGCCCGCGGCGAGGCGCGTGCTTGCGCCCGCATTGCACCGCAGGCCGAGCAGTGAGGCTCCGGTTCCCCAAAGACGTGGATCCGGTCGAAACCTTTCGTGAGAACGTAGGCAAGGCAGCAGGCCACGATCGGGGCAGCGACCCAGGTGATCGCGAGCAGCCCGATCGTGAGCCAGTGTACGCCTACGCGCTCGCCGAGCGCGACACCGATGACAGAGAAGACGAGAATCTGGATCGTCGAGGTCGGGACCTTGAGCTGGGTGTAGATCGTAGTCAGGGCGAATGCAAGACCGACTACGAGCACCTCGGCGGGCAACCTGAGGTTGGCAATCGTGAGGCGGTCGGCGACGGTGTGCTCGACGGCGTGGCTCGCGAAGGCGGCCCCAAGGAAGGCGAGCGGCGCCATCAAGACGAGCGCCTGTCCGCGCCTGAGGGCGCCAAGTGCATGGGGCATGCCCATGCAGGCTCCGGTGTAATGCGCTCCCATGCTCCAGGCGAACAAGAGCGCGAGGACGAGGAGCGCGGCGGTCACGCTGGCCCGCTCCTCGAGAGGAGGTCGTCACCATCGATGAGGATCGAGCCCGGATTGATGCTCACAGTTCGATGAGGTAACCGTTCGGGTCGGCGACGCGGAAGCCGAAGCGGCCGTCGCCAGCTGATATCGAGTCTCGATATTAGTGCTGGGCATGGCGGCGACCGGCGAGCGACACCGGCGGCGCCTGGCCCGACCATGGCGGCGACCGGCGAGCGACACCGGCGGCGCCCGGCCCGACCATGGCGGCTAGACGAAGTCGAGCTCGCGGAAGACCATCCCCGTGCGGGGCTTCGGGGCGAAGAAGGTCGTCTTCGGCGGCATGCGGCCGCGGCCGTGGGCGGTGGCTGCGATCTGTTCGACCGAGACCGGCCGCAGCAGCACGCCGGCATCCGCACGCCCCCTCGCAACGGCGTCGACCACCTTGTCGACGCCGTGCTGGTAACCCACGTCGGTGACGCCGAGATCCGAGAGGACGAGCGCCAGCCGGCTCGAGTCGAGGTCGTCCTCGGCGCTAGCGACGAGCTCGGCCCGAGGCACGAGAACGGCCGTACCGTCCCGGGTCACCAGGCCGAGCCCCCCGGCCTCCTCCATGGCCGCCGGGAGCATCTGCGCGTCCTGCGGGCCGGGGCGGGACGCGAACCATCGGTCCAGGCCCCCTTCGAAAGCCCCTCGCTCCACTCCTCTCACCAAGCGATGGATCGCCCGCACCGAGAGCTCGGGGGGGCTCAGCTCGACCACGTAGGCGAGCACGGCGTCGGAGCCCTTGGTGCCGGGTGACTCCTCGAGGTAGGCACAGGCGGTCTCGTAGCGGTGGTGGCCGTCGGCGATGAGCACCGGGGCGGAGGCGACGAGCGCACAGATTGCCTCGACGTCGGCCTCTCTGACGGCGAAGCGTTCGTGGACGACTCCCTCGTCGTCGACCGCCCTCCAGGGATCCGGCGAGGCGGCGGCCGACGCGCACAGCTCGCCGAGGCCGGCAGCGAGCGAGAGGCCCCAGATGGGCGAGAGGTTCGCCCTCGTGGCGCGAAGGAGCGAGAGTCGGTCGCGGCGGTCCTTCGGGATCGTCTGCTCGTGGGGCAGCACGTCGCCGCGGCGGTCCGGATCGAGCCCGAGGGCACCGAGCACTCCCGTCGTCGACCGCCTTGCTCCGTGCTCGTCTCGATAGGTCATCCGGTAGACAGCGAGCCCCGGAACGGGGGCGGTGGCCACGACGCCCTGGCGGTGCCACTTGCGAAGGAGCAGCGCGGCGTGCTCGTAGGCGTCGACGGAAGCGCCGGCCGGCGCCTCCGGCAGCTCGACGTGGACGGAGTTATAGGGGCTCCGTGCGGCCAGCACGGCGCGCTCGGCGGTATCGATGACGTCGTATGGAGGCGCGATGACGGCGTCTGGGTCGATGCCGTCTCGGGAGTAGCAGGTGGCGCGAAAGCGCTCGAGCGAGGCCACGGGTCATGCGTACCACAGCCGCCGTGGCAGCATCTGCGGTGTGACGTGGGTGCTCGACTGTGATGGCGTCGTCTGGCTCGCCGAGGAGGCGATCCCCGGAGCAGCCGAGGCCGTCTCACGCCTCAGGTCGTCAGGCGAGCGCGTCGTCTTCCTGACAAACAACTCCTTCCCCCGCCGCGACGACCATCTCCGCAAGCTCGAACGCATGGGGATGGCGTCGGAGCCGGAGGATTTGATCTCCTCCGCCATGGCGACCGCCCGGCTCTTCCGGCCGGGCGAGCGGGCGCTCGTGGTCGGTGGCCCGGGCATCGTCGAGGCCCTTGGCGCCGCCGGGGTGGAGGTCCACGAGCCCGGCTCGGCATCGGCGCTCGAGGGCGTAGACGCCGTGGTCGTCGGCTTCGACATGCAGTTCGACTTCGCCCGCTTGGCCGCCGCCACGACGGCGCTGCGGGCTGGGGCGCGCCTCGTGGCCACGAACGACGACGCCACCTTCCCCTCCACGGGCGGCGTCCTTCCCGGAGCCGGCGCCTTCGTGGCCGCCGTCTCGACGGCCGGCGGCGCCACGGCAATCGTGGCGGGCAAGCCGCATCGGGCCGTCGCCGAGCTGGTCGCAGAGCGCGTGGGCGACATCGCCATGGTGGTGGGGGATCGCCCATCCACCGACGGCCTGTTCGCACGCCGGCTCGGGGCGCCCTTCGGGCTCGTGCTGACCGGAGTCACCCCGTCGGGGCACGGTCCCCTCGACCCGGCGCCTGCCTTCGAGGAGGCCGACCTGGCCGCCCTGGTCGAGACCGTCCTCAATCGCCGCCCGTAGGATTCGGGCATGTCCAACGAGAGCCCTTTTGACCGCTACATCGCCGCCGGCATGGCCTTCGGCGAGATCACCCGCAGGCGCGCCGAGGAGCTGGTCCGCGAGCTCGTCGGCGAGGGCGAGGTCGGGCGCGAGCAGGCGGCGGAATGGGTCGAGGAGCTGATCGCCAGGAGCCGGCGCAGCGCCGAACAGGTCGGCGAGCTCATCCGGACGGAGATCCGCCGCCAGGTGGAGGCGCTCGGCCTCGTGAGCGCCGGCGACGTGGCGAAGCTGGTCGAGAGCTTCCTTGCCGCCGCCCGGTCCACGGGAGCACGCGCGGTCGGCGCGAGCGCGACGCCTGCCAAGAAGACGGCCCGCCCGGCAAAAAAGGCCGCCGGACCCGCCAAGAAGGCGGCCCGCCCGGCAAAAAAGGCCGCCGACGGCTGACGGAGCTCTCCAGCCTCTGGCACTGGCGGCCCCGAGCCGCGAGGATTGCGGCGTGGCCTCCGTGCTCCTCGTCGTCCATCCCGACCGACCGGCTGCGCTTTCGCTCGCGGCCACGGCACGACGCTGGTGGGAGTCGCGTGGTCACTCGATCGTCTCCGAAGAAGGAGGCGAGCCCGCTGGCGGCCTAGACCGCCTCGACCTCGCCGTCAGCCTCGGCGGGGACGGGACCATGCTGCGCACCGTGCAGCTGGCGCTGCCGCACCGGGTGCCCGTGCTCGGGGTGAATCTCGGGCGGATGGGCTATCTCGCCGAAATCGAGCCCGGCGGGATGGAAGCGGCCTTCGAAGGCTTCGCCCGGGGAGAGCTCAAGGTGGAGGAGCGCCTCATGCTGGAGGTTACGGTCGCGACCGAAGGCGGCGGCACCTTCGTAGCCCTGAACGAGGCGATCCTCGAGAAAACAGCCCCCGGCCACACCATCCGTGTCTCCGTCGAGATCTCCGGCAGGCGGTTCCTCACCTACGTCGCCGACGGATTGCTCATGTGCACCCCGACCGGCTCGACGGCCTACAACCTCTCGGCCCGGGGCCCGGTCGTCTCGCCGCAGCTGCAGGCGGTCGTGCTCACTCCCGTGGCTCCGCACCTGGTCTTCGACCGCTCCCTCGTCCTCGCCCCCGACGAGGAGCTGACGCTCACCCTGGTCGACGGCCGCCCGGCGGCCGTGGTGCTCGACGGCTCGCACATCATCCCGATCGGCCCCGGCGACACCGTGACATGCCGGGGGTCAAAAGAGCCGGCCCGCTTTGCGACCTTCGGCGACCGCGACTTCCACGCCCTGCTGCGGTCTCGCTTCGGGCTCGCCGATCGCTAGCCGGAAGGGACAGAACTGGGGTGCTCGCCGAGATCCGCGTCCGCGACCTCGGGGTGATCGAGAGCCTCGACCTCATCCTCCGCGACGGCCTGACGGCGGTGACGGGGGAGACGGGGGCAGGAAAGACTCTTGTCGTCGAGGCGCTCGAGCTGCTCCTGGGGAGCCGCGCCGACGCCAACCTCGTGCGCGCGGGGGCCGATTGCGCCGTCGTCGAGGGGCGCTTTCTGGAGGGAGAGCGGGAGCTGGCGCTGCGCCGCGAGCTTCCCGTGGACGGCCGCTCGCGGGCCTACGCCGACGGCCGCATGGCTTCGGCCT
Source organism: Acidimicrobiales bacterium (assembly GCA_050742375.1). Taxonomy (GTDB): domain Bacteria; phylum Actinomycetota; class Acidimicrobiia; order Acidimicrobiales; family Bog-793; genus JAKATT01. The sequence goes on from JBOGHY010000112.1 coordinate 10,089, forward strand.
CTGAGCTCGGGCAACTCGGCTCCGGCCTCGTGGACCTGCACGGCCAGCACTCTCACCAGTCGCTCTTGCACCAAGGCGCCCAGCGCGCCGCCCTCGACCTCTTTGCCGGCACCGACACCACCGAGGTGGAGGACCTCGAGGAGGCGATCGCCTCGCTCGACCGGCGGCTGGAGTCACTCGGCGGCGACCAGGCCTCGCTGCGGCGCGAGGTCGAGCTGCTCCGCTTCCAGGCGGACGAGCTCGATCGAGCTCGCATCACCGATGCCGGCGAGGAGGAGCGCCTCGGCGCCGAGGAGCGTCTCTTGTCGAGCCTCGACGAGCTGCGCATGGCGACGGCGGCGGCAAGGGGGATGATCTCGGGTGAGGAGCCCGCAGGCGACGGAGCGGCGGCGCTGCTCGCGGGCGCCGCCCGCGAGATCGGCCCTCACGAGTCGCTCGCGGATCTCGCCGGACGCCTGTTGGCCCTCGAGGCAGAGGCGGGCGATGTCGCTAGCGAGCTGCGCCGGCGCCGGGAGAGCTATGACGACGACCCGGGGCGGCTGGCTCTCGTACGGGAGCGCCTCGCCGTGCTTGGCGAGCTCCGCCGCAAGTACGGCGGCAGCCTCGTAGAGGCGCTCGCCCATCTGGCGGCGGCGAAGGCGCGCCTCGATGACCTCGAGTCGGCACAGGAGCTGCGGTCGCAGCTCGGGGCCGAGCGTGCCCGGCTCTCGACCGACCTCGCCCGAGCCGAGTCCCGCCTGTTGGAGGTCCGTTCGAAAGCCGCTCCGGTCCTCGCAGAGCGCATCGAGGCCCACCTTTGTCGCCTGGCACTCGATCAGGCGCGCTTTCGCGTCGGGGTCGGCGGGCCGAGGGGCGAGCAGGTGTCGTTCCTTCTCTCGGCGAACCCGGGAGAGCCGGCCCTTCCGCTTTCCAAGGTCGCCTCCGGCGGCGAGCTCGCCCGGGTGATGCTGGCGGCGCGCCTCGTGCTGAGCGAGGCTCCCGGCACCCTCGTCTTCGACGAGGTGGACGCCGGCGTCGGCGGAGAGGCCGCAGTCGCCGTCGGAAGCGCCCTCCATGAGCTCGCCCGCGAGCACCAGGTCCTCGTGGTCACCCACCTGGCGCAGGTGGCGGCCTTCGCCGACGCCCACGTGGTGGTGCGAAAGGTCGTCGAAAACGGGCGCACGCTCGCCGGTGCCTCGGAGGTCGCCGGGGAGGAGCGTCTCGTCGAGCTGTCGAGGATGCTCTCGGGGCGTCCCGGCTCGGCGACGGCGAGGCGCCATGCCGCCGAGCTCTTGTCTTTGGCCGGCTCGGACCGATGAGGCGCCGAGCCTCCCAAAAGGGGGCGGCTCGCCGGACCAGGGCCGAGTCCGCCGCCCCCCCGGCCCGCTCCGGTAGCCTGTCGCGGCGGACACCTGGGAGGATGCCTTGACCAAGTACGTGTTCGTGACCGGGGGCGTGTCGAGCTCGCTCGGCAAAGGTCTCACGGCCTCCTCGCTCGGCCGGTTGCTCAAGGCCCGGGGGCTCCGCGTCACGATGTGCAAGCTCGACCCCTACATCAACGTCGATCCCGGCACGATGAACCCCTTCGAGCACGGAGAGGTCTTCGTGACCGAGGACGGCGGTGAGACAGACCTCGACCTCGGGCACTACGAACGGTTCATCGACGAGAACCTGCACAAGGACTCGAACGCCACTACGGGCCAGATCTACTCGGCCGTAATCGCCAAGGAGCGCCGGGGCGACTACCTCGGAAAGACCGTCCAGGTCATCCCCCACATAACAGACGAGATCAAAGAACGCGTCCGGCGCCTTGGCGCGAGCGACGACGTCGACGTCGTCATCACCGAGGTGGGCGGCACCGTCGGCGACATCGAGATCGTCCCCTTCCTGGAGGCGCTCCGCCAGTTCCGCCGGGAGGTCGGAAGGGACAATCTCTGCTACCTGCACCTCACCTACGTGCCCTACCTGCCGACGGCCGGCGAGCAGAAGACCAAGCCGACCCAGCACTCGGTCACCGAGCTGCGCAGCCGAGGCATACAGCCCGACGTGATCGTCTGCCGGAGCGGCCAGCCGATCTCGCAGGCCCTGAAACGAAAGATCTCCCTTCTCTGCGACGTCGCCACCGAGGCGGTCGTCTCGGCCGTCGACGCGCCGAGCATCTACGAGATCCCTCTCGCCCTCCACAAGGAGGGCCTGGACGAGATCGTCTGCAAGATCCTGCGCCTCGACGAGGTGGCGGGAGAGATCGACCTGTCGGGCTGGGAGCGTCTCCTCGAACGGGTGGCCGCTTCCGCCCCTTCGGTGCGCATCGGCATCATCGGCAAGTACGTCAACCTGCCGGACGCCTACCTGTCGGTGCTGGAAGCGCTCCGTCACGCCGGCTTCGAGCACGCGAGGGGCGTGGAGATAGAGCTCATCCAGGCGGAGGAGGTGACCGGGATGCTGGCGGCGACCTACCTCGACGGCCTCGACGGAATCGTGATCCCGGGCGGCTTCGGCGAGCGTGGCGTCGAGGGCAAGATCACCGCCGCCGCCTACTCCCGCGAGCACGACATCCCCTGCCTCGGATTGTGTCTCGGGCTTCATGCCATGGTGGCCGACTACGCCCGCAACGTCGCCAGCCTCGATGGCGCCAACTCGTCCGAGGTCGACCCGTCCTCCCCCTACCCGGTCATCGACTTGATGCACGACCAGGTCGAGGTCGACGAGAAAGGCGGCACGATGAGGCTCGGCGCCTACCCAGCACTCCTCTCGGCCGACTCGAAGGTGGCAGAGCTCTATGGCGATACCATCGTCACCGAGCGCCATCGACATCGCTACGAGGTGAACCCGCGCTTCCGCCACCGCCTCGAAGAGGCCGGGCTGTCGTGCTCCGGCATCTCTCCCGACGGTCGCCTCGTCGAGTTCATCGAACTGCCCGGGCACCGGTTCTGGGTGGGCACCCAGGCGCATCCGGAGTTCAAGAGCCGGCCGGACCGTCCCCACCCGCTCTTCGCCGGACTCGTCGCGGCCGCCATCACAAGGGCAGACGAACGGGCGCCGAGACTGCTCACCCTCGATCTCGATGCCGCCGGCTGAGGGGTCGGAGCCGGGCGATCCCGCCGAGAGCCGCGGGACGCCCACCAACAAGAGGCCGGGTGCCGCCTCCGGCGGATTTCGCCCCCTCGGCCAGCGCGAGCGTCTGGATGCCGGCTTCTTCACGGTCGTCACCGGCACCTTCGTCGGGCCGGACGGCTTCACTTTCGAACGCGACGTCGTGCGTCACCCAGGCGCCGTTGGAGTCGTGGCCCTCGAAGGCGACGGCCAGAGCGTGCTCATGATCTCCCAGTACCGCGGTGCCGTCGACCGGCTACTGCTCGAGATCCCTGCGGGCAAGCGCGATGTCGCCGGCGAGGCACCCGAGGTGTGCGCCGCAAGAGAGTTGGCGGAGGAGGCTGGCGTGACGGCGTCCTCTCTGGTCGAGATAGCTCGCTTCTACAACTCACCCGGGTTCTGCGACGAGGAGACCATCGTCTACCTGGCAGAGGGGCTCACTGAGGTGGGACGCCAGGCTCACGGCGTCGAGGAGGAGCACCTGCGGGTGACCCGGGTCTTCCTCGTCGATGTCGAGGAGCTGATGGGTCGCGGGGAGCTCGTCGACGCCAAGTCGATAGTGGGCCTCTTTGCAGCACGCAGCCTTTTGAGGGCCCGCAGGCGAGCCGAGCAGGCAACGGCGACAGATCCTCTCGCCCCGCGGCAGTGACACGCGGGGCGCTCAGCTCGCGCCCGCTCTCGCGCGACGGCGAGGAGTTCCTGAGCTACCTGTCCGTCGAGCGGGGGCGGGCACCCGCATCGGTTGCCGCCTACAGACGCGACCTTGCCGCCTACGAGGAGTTCCTCGACGGGCGGGGGTGCTCGATCGCCGACTCGTCCGCCGAGATCCTCGCGGACTACCTCGCCTTCCTCGCCGCCGCCGGGCGGCGCCCGGCCTCGATCGCCAGGGCGCTTGCGGCACTGAGGGGCATGCACCGCTTCTGCTGCGACGAGCGGGGCGCCACCGCCGACCCGACGGATCAGGTGAGGGGGCCACGCCTGCCCTCGGCGATCCCAAAGGCACTTAGCGAGGAGGAGACCGAGCGCCTCCTCGGCGCCGTCACCGGCGCGGGCCCTTACGAGCTCCGCGACCGCGCCATCCTCGAGCTGCTCTACGCCACGGGGGTGCGGATCTCGGAGCTCGCCGGCCTGAGCCTCGCCGACCTCGACCTCGACCGTTCGCTCGTCCTCGTCTTCGGCAAGGGCTCGAAGGAGCGAGTCGTCCCCTTCGGACGCCACGCGGCCGCGGCGCTCGGGGCGTGGCTCGGCGCCGAGGGCCGGCAAAAGATGGCGCCTGAGCGCTTCGCCCGTCGCACGGACTGCGAGGCCGTCTTCATCTCGGCTCGGGGCCGGCGTATGACGCGCCAGGCGATCTGGGCGGTGGTGCGGGCTGCGGCTGTGCGGGCAGGGCTTGGGGCAAAGGTGACCCCGCACGTGCTGAGGCACACCTGCGCCACACACCTGCTCGAGCACGGGGCCGACATCCGCGTCGTCCAGGAACTGCTCGGCCACGCTGCCATTACCACGACCCAGGTGTACACGCGGGTCTCGAACGAGATGCTCCGGCGCGTCTACGAGTCGGCCCACCCGCGGGCACAGGCTCGGCGCGCCGCCCACTAGTCTGCACAGGTGGCAAACGACGCAGCCATCGATTACCGCGCCCTTCTCGACGAGGAACGTCGCTCGCTTCTCCACGAGCTGTCGGAGCTCGGCTTTGGCGGCGCGGGCAACCTCGCCTACGACTCCAATTTTGCCGACTCTTCCCAGGTGACGGCCGAGCGGGGCGAGGCGGAGACCCTAGCCTCGCAGCTGCGCGATGCCCTGAAGGACGTCGAGACGGCGCTGAGAAAGCTCGACGCCGGCACCTACGGCACCTGCGAGCGCTGCGGGAAGCCGATCGCCGAGGCCCGCCTCGAAGCCAAGCCGGCGAGCGCCTACTGCATCGACTGCGCCTCCGTCGTGCGGCGCTGAGAAAACGGGGCCGGACCGTCCGGACCGGGCCATGACCGGACCGACCTCGACAGGCCCACCGCCTCCAGGGGCGACGGGGGGCGAGCCACCATGGCGCCCGGGCGGTGCCTTGGGCGCGGGCGGGCAGGACGAGGAGGAACGGCGCCAGGCCAACGCGGCGCGTTCGAGGATGCTCCACCACCACGCCCCGAACGCCGTCATCGTCGCCGCCGTCATCGGCCTCATCGTCGTGGCGGTGGTCGCCGGAGTGCGCTCGCACCACATCAGCATCTACACCGTCATCTACTTCGGCGTGTTGATCCCCTCAATCATGTTCCACGAGGTCATGCACGGAGTGGTGGCGCTCTGGTGCGGCGACGACACCGCCAAGCGGGCCGGTCGCATCTCGGCCAACCCGCTCCGCCACGTCGACCCGATCGGCACGATCGTGCTCCCGCTCATCATGGTGCTCTCCCACGGGCCGGCTTTTGGCTGGGCGAAGCCCGTTCCGGTCAACCTCGACCGCCTCCGCAGCCCGCGCAACCAGGCAGTGCTCGTCGGCCTCGTCGGTCCCGTGTCGAACTTCGTCCTTGCCGCCATCGCCGGCGGTCTTTTGCACCTCGTCTTGGCGACCCATCCCCTGGTCGCCTACGCGAGCGGCGGGACCTGGTTCTGGGTCGCCCAGGTGCTGCTCTACAGCGGGATCGCCAACGTCTGGATCGGCGTCTTCAACCTCCTTCCGATACCGCCGCTCGACGGCGCCGCCCTGCTCGAGCGGCTGCTCCCGCGCTCGGCACTGGCGGGCTACTACCGGCTGCGCTCGGGCCTGCTCGTGCTGGTGATCTTCTTCGTGCTCTTCGACCAGAACGCCCTCAACTCGATCTTCACCCACGTGGCGAACTGGTACCTCGGCCTGTTCATCTGAGGCGGGCCGGTCGCCTTGGCAGCGGAGTGAGCACCTGGCCCCGGGCGGCGGCTGCCCGTCCCCGGGGCCACCGGGCCCGGTACGAGGATCAGCTGGCGCGGACGTGCTCGGCGCGGATGCGAGCGATGACGAGGGCGTCGAGGGCGGTCGCCCCGCTTGGCGAGCAGGAAAGGGGGTCGATGTCCATGACGGCTCTCTCTTCGCCGAGCTCGACGGCCACCGAGGAGATGGCGACGACGGCGGCAACGACCGAGTCGAGGTCGGCCGGCGGCGCCCCACGGGCGCCATCAAGGAGCGGCCGGCAGCACGGGCGGCCGAGAAGGCGCAGGGCGCGGGGCTCGTCGATGGGGCGCGAGGGCGAGCCCGGCCCTGTCAAGTCCCGTTTTGGCCGAAAGGGCTCTCCACCCGAGTGCAGTAGCTCCCCGGATGAGCGAGGATCGCCCTTGTCAGCCGGCCTTTCGCCACGGGCGGTCGAGCTGGACACCTGCGAGGCTGTCGCAGCGCACCCGCTTGTCGGCTGGCACCGGCATGATGCGCCGAGGGCGGTGCGTACCGGCGACGAGCGAGTGATACGTGCGGGGTGTGGCCCGTACCGACTGCTCGAGGAGGCGCTAGAAGAGCATCCCTCGGGCTCGGGAACGTCGTCGGTCAAAGCGGAAGGCGAGCTCGTCGAGATACGCCCGGAGATGTGCCGGTTGGACACCCCCTGATGGGTTCCTTCGAGCCAACGCTTCACAAGGGCGGCGACCCGATGGACGGCCGGCAGCAGTTCGTGAGCCTCGTGGCCCGACCCCGAGACCACCACCGGCTCGTGGACGTAGTCCGTGGAGCATGCAGGCGGATAGGAAGGCGACCCGTTCAAACCACACCGCGAGCGGCGTAGGTGGAGACTGTCCCACAGAGAATCGTCAGTGGGACACTGTCTACTGCGTCCCACCATCCGGGTATGATGTGGCATGGCTTCCGAACTTGCAGATTTGGCTCGGCCTGGCGCATACCGAGTCCACCTCGATGCGAAGCGTCGTCCCACGCTGCCGGCCCAGTTGCTCGCGCAGGCCGGTGTGGCTGGTGAACGGGATTTGATCGCCCACGTGATCTCCCCTGGGCGGATCCTTCTTGAGGACCCCGCTCTTGCATTCAGCGAGCTTCAGGAGCAGGTGGCTTCTCAGCTCGACGCCGCCGGCCAAACCGTGGACGCGCTCGTCGAATCGCTCTTCGCGGATCGCGCAGCCGATACGAGCCTCGGGTAGCTGTGGCTCCAAAGAAGCTGCCAGACGGGCGGCTTCTCGTCGATGCCTCCTTCGTGATCGCCGTTGCGGGCCGGGACCCGTCGGCGAACCGGTTCCGGAGCGTGCTTTCGCGCTCCTCGATCGTGGACGTCAACCTCGGCGAGGTCTTCTACAAGCTCGACGCGGTGATCCCCTGGCGCGACGTCGCGAGTGCGCTTGCGACCGAGGACGTGGAGGTCTTGGCGACCGGAGCTGCGGGAGCTGCCCGGTTCGTCGAGCTCAAGGCAACCGACCTTGCGAGTCGCGAGAAGCAACGCCGTTCGGGCGTCGCCGAGTCCAGTATCAAGTCGCTGTCGCTTGCGGACATCGCGTGCCTCAGCACGGCACTCGTCCGAGACCTGCCCGTGCTGACCGGCGACACGCACTGGCAGAGCCTCGGCCTCGCACTGTCGATCTACGACTATCACGATCCCGACCTGACACTTTGAGGTGACGCGTGCCCGAGCGCTGGACCGCCGCGCGCTCGCCGAAGCGAGGAGCCGAATGGGCGACGCCTCATGGCGCACCTCTCGAGCGAGATTGCTCGCGGGACGACGGTCTGGCAGCGAACACCTGAGTCGTAAGACCATCCGCGACTTTGAGCGAGCCGCGACTTATGACCCGCCGCGATGCCTCGTCGGCGATGTTTCGGAGCTGTCGAGATCGCTCGGCAGAATGCTGAGCTGTTCACTGAGGCTGCCCGACGGGTGGTGCAGCTCCTCACGCTCATCGCAGCGGTCTCCTACCTCCTCCTCCTTGCCGCACACGGCCACGCTTCTGGGCCGTCGAACTATGGCGCCCACCTGTCCGCACTGGGCCTCATGCCCTTGGCGGAGCTCTTGGTCATCTGGGTACTCACACCCGCCTGATGGAGTCGACCTGGCGGCACCTCGACCTCGGGGTCTGGCGGGTCGAGCTGTGAGCGAGCCTATGACGCCTGGCATGCCCCACCCATGGGGTGATCGAAGCCGTACCGTTCGCCCGTACCGGCGTCCGCCTGACACGCCGCCACCGCCTCGCTCGGGCCAACCGGTGCTGGTTCACACGGCTCAGACGACTACGAGGCCTGTCGACCCAGCCCGGAGCGCTACGTCAGGTCTGTCGGATACGTAACGGATACCTCTTCGATCGACTGGGAGAAGTCGCGCCGATTGTTGGTGATGAAGCGGTCGGCGCCGGCCGACAACGCCGTGGCGAGATGAACGGCATCCGCTGACCTCAACCCATACGAGGCACCGAGCGCCACGGCCAGCAAAGCGATCGCCTCATCGACAGGGCGCAGGTCGAGCCGGGCAAGCAGTGCGGCGACGGCGGCGACCTCATCGTCGGTGCCGTCACGCGTCGGCTTGGTGAGCACTTCGGGCAGGAGCAGCGTGGACCCGACTCCTGCGAAGATGCCGGCATCGTTCGGCGACTCCTCGGGGAACAGCGCCAACACCGGGGTGCCAAGCGGGTGGCCAGGTGCCGCGGCATAGATCAAGACGTCCGCGTCGAACGCGTCCATCAGGGCCGAGCGTCTCGTTCCGTCCTGATCGCGCTTACCAACTCGTCGGCCCGGTCAGCCGTGATGCCGGTTGCGCGCGACAGAGCGTTGCGACGACCGGCCTCGAGCAGCCCCCGGGTCCGTTCTGCCGCGCTCAACGCTTGCGCCGCGCGACGGCTACGAAGCGCGTCTGGCCGCACGACTACCGCCACCGGTCTACCGTGGCGGGTGATCGTGATTTCTTCCCCCCTGTCGACGCGGTCGAGCACCTCAGGGAGTGCTGCCCGTGCTTCGCTGCTCGTCATCGTCACCATGTACGTTACTGTACGTTACTGTACGTGCGTGAGGTAGCCGACACGGGATCGTCGTCGCAATCCTCGACCCAGTCTCCTCGGGCCAGGCGCCCTGGCGTTACGCAGCCAACGTGGGCGCAAGGTTCCCGACCCGCTCATCGCGGCGGCAGCTGAGACGCCGGCCGACCCTGCTCCACTACGACGCCGACGTCGATCAAGTCGCTCGCGTGACCGGCCAAGTCTGCCAGTGGGTGGTGCCCGCAGGATCGATTGGCTGCACACCACATCTCCGCTCCGCGGTCCCGATCCCGACACCCCCCTTCCGATCTACTCGATCGCCGCGTCGCCGCCGCAATCGTGCGCCGCGACGATGCGCTCGGCGGTGCCACGATCCGCCAGCCCAGGCGCATTCCGAGGCGGAACTCGTCCCCGTACGACGCGGCTTTCGCTGCCCTGCGGGCACCGCAGCCATACCTGCCCTGCGGGCACGGCAGCCATAGCTGCCCAGTTCAGACGGCATCCCGATCACTGATACAGCCTCTGCATAGAGTCGGTCCATCGCTGAGCATGTTCGCCTTGAGCTCTACCGCTACCTGACGGCTCCCGAGGCGGGGGACTACCTCGCCATCATGGGTTGCTTCACGGCCGGCCTGCTCGCCGAGTGGTCCCCAGAGG
>JBOGHY010000113.1:0-21597 GCA_050742375.1 Acidimicrobiales bacterium
GGGTACGTCAGGCGCACGTCGTGGTCAACGTGGTGGGCGGCGGAGCCGCGATTTTCACCCGCGCGTCGCTGCGCCTCGCCTCCAGGCGCTGACGCCCGGTAAGGCGCGGCACCCAGGCGCTGACGCCCGGTAAGGCCCCGGCGCTCATCCCCTCGGACGTGTGACGTTCTGCGGCTCGGGCGTCTCGCTCGGCCCGTGTCGGGCCCTCATGGAGCTCCGACCACTCGGGCTTCCTCGGTCGGCAGCTCCCGACCCGAGCCGGGATCCGCTTCGGGCGTAGAGCGAGCCGGTGCAGCCGCTCGCCTTGCCTCGAAGGCGGCGATGGCGGCCGCTGTTGCGGCGCCGATGACGCCGATGAGCGTCACGTCGAACAGGGCGTTGAACGTGACCAAGTGCTTGATCGGCTCCTGGACGACCCCGGCGCCGACTGGGAACTGCACGAGCGCCAGCGCGGCGATGATCGGCGTGGCGAGCAGCACTTCCGGGCTTGTCCTTGGGCGTGGCCGTTCTGGCCCGTAGGTCAACCGTCGGCCGTGAGCTTCTGTTCGCGGGCCCCGGCCATCGGTGCGCCCGCGCAGCCCACGGCGCAGGCCCCGGCCATCGGTGCGACCGCGCAGCCGACGGCGACGGCGTGGTTCTGCGACGAGAACGATCAAGGCGACTGCGATCCCGGCGGCGAGCACGAGAGCGATGAACCAGAGTCGGTGCGGGAGCACCGAGCGATGCACCACGGTCCACGGCGAATTCGGTAGGAACTTGGCGTCCGGTGGTGAATTCGCCGCCGGAAGGTTCCCGAGCGCCGGGCGCAGGAAGAGGGCCTTTCGGGCCGCTGCTCCGACGACCCGGTCGAGGACCGCTGGGTGCCCGGTGTAGTAGTCGACCAGTTTCGCCTCGGTGATGTGGGCGAAGAGCACCCCGTCGATCCAGGGCTTTGCAAAGGCCGAGCGTGCGGTGCCGGCGCCGTAACCCGTGTAGGGGGCGAGGCCCCTCGAGAGCCCGAGATCGTGCAGGGCAGCAGCCGGCGAGCTCGTGTAGGGGAGAAGACCGGTGAAAAGGGCGTCGTACATCTGGTACCGCTGGATGTACTGCGCCTGCCCGACGTAGCTCCACAGGCCGGCGAAGGCGATGCCCACCGACAGCACGCAGCCGAGGACCTTGACCGAGGCGACCGGCCAGACGACCCGCCGACCGCTGCTCGCCGCCGGCAGGACCGCCACGCCAGCCTTGACGGCCGGTAGATGCCGGAGGGCGAGGTAGATGCCCAAGATGACGAGGGGGACGGAGAGCACCAGATCCTGTGGCTTGGCGGCCGCCCCGAGCGCTGCCGCCGCTAGGAAGCCCGCAAAGGGCAGCGCCGGGCGTGATGCCAGGGCCGTGCAGGCGGCGAGGCCGAGCGCCAGGAGGAAGAAGCCGAGCTCCGCCGGCTCGGAGTAGAACGAGTTGGAGTAGAGCACGTAGCCGGGGTCGCTCAGCGCAAGTGCGAGGAGAAAGACGGCCACGTAGCGGGCAGGGCGGGGGAGCTGGCGTGTGGCGGCGATGAGTGCCGCGATCGCCAGCACGAGCACGGTGGCGTTGACGAAGCCGAGCCAGCGGATGTCGAAGCTCGACCCTCCGACGAGGATGTCGTGCAGCCCGAGGGCGAGCTCGACGAGGAAGGTGGAAGAGGAGTGGAAGGCGATGAAGAAGTGGAACGCCTGCGGCTGCGAAGCGATCTGGGGGGGCACGCCCATTGCCGTGAGAGAGAGCCCGGTGTGGTACAGCCACGTCAGGTTGTAGGCGTTGTAGGGCTGGGAGGCGACTGGCCCGACGCCGAGCGGGATGGTGAGCCGCTCGTAGTCTCCCTGGTTGGCGAGCCCCCTCACAGGAGACCCGAGCACGACCCAGTAGATCCAGGCGGCCGCAGCCGCCAGTACCGCGAGCTCGAAGAGGCCGAAGAAGCGCGCCGTCGCCGGCGGGCTGGCGAGCCGGAGATGCCAGCTTTGCGACCGGCGCCCGGGCTTGAGCCTCCACAGCGACCACGCGAGCCCGCCGACTACGAGAACGGCGCCTATGACGAAAAGGGCAAGCGACACGAGGCTCGACCTGGTCAGCGCCTATCTCGGGACACCGGAGCGAGCCTAGCTCTTGGGTCGCGGCGGAGGTGGCTCCGGAAAGGCCCGTCTCGTGGCGTGGCCGGGCAGAGGCCGGCTCGGTCAGCCGCCGAGGGAGCGAGGAGCACTCGTGCCCACGCTCAGGCTCACCGAGGCGGTACCCGCTGCACGAACGGCGCGTCGCCGGCGTAGCCGGGTCGACGAGAACCAGAAGAGGGCTGCCAGAAAGCCGAGGGCCGGAAGGACCGGCCAGGAGAAGAGGCCCTCGCCCGACGGCCCCCGCAGCCCGCCGGGGCGGAGCGTCCCGCCAGGGGCGGGCCCGGCTCGCCCGCCGCCCGCCGCCCCCGACGCGCCGCCCGCTTTGGATGCCGTGGACCCGCCGGTGCGGGAAAGGAGGCTCGAGCTGGCAGCCGGGAGGAACTGGCGGCCGGCACCATCGACCGACACGAGTCGCGAGATGCCGGGGACGGCTCTAGTTCTGGCCGTGCGTGTCGAGGATGTCGAGTGGCCCGAGGCGCGATGCTTAACGGGAGCCCTCGGCGGGCCGGGGTGCCTTCCCCCCCCGGGCGTGCCCGGGGGAGGGCTCGAGGGGTTCGATGGGCTGGGCGAGCTCGGTGGGCCAGCCGGAGGCGGCGGCTGGCTCGGCGGCCCGGTCGGAGGCGACGAGGTCGTGCCGCCGAAGGAGTCGAGCATCGCCTCGCCGGACAGTGCGACGATGGCGGCGCCGGCGTCACCGGTCGTGAAGGGCCAGCCGTAAGCGGCGGCGGCAGCCGCGGCGAGGATGTCTGTGGTGCCCGACTCGCCGGTGCCCGTCTCGCCCGCCGCATCGAAAGCCACTCCCGCATCGGGCCAATATCCGATGGGCTGGTCCACCACGGTGCCGCCCTGGAGCTCGTAGTCGGTGGCGTTCGGGTCACTCCAGTCGCTGTGATGGGAGTCGAAGCTCGACATCAGCGTCGCGGCACGGCCGGCAGGCACGGCCCCCCACTCGACGGCGGCGGCCTGCTCCATCGCGTCTGGGTAGAAGTTGCTCCAGTCGGTCGGGTGCTCGTAGCCGTTCGGCTGCCAGGCCCAGTCGTAGGCGCCAGTCGCCGGATCCCACAACGAGGCGATCCCTTCTCGCATCTCGTCGGCCCGGCTCGTCGCCTCGGCCGCAAGGGTGGGGTTCCCGAGGGCGCTTTCGAGCGCGGCGGCCGATTCGAGCCCGCCGAGCGCCTGGACGTTGTCCATTAGGTAGGCGACCTGGTACGAGGGCGTCGCGAAGGTGAGGCCGTTCGACTGCTGGGTCGAGGCAATGGCCGAGATGGCGCCCGAGATCCCCGAGCTGATCTTGTCGACGGCACCCATGTCGCCCGTGGCCGAGTAGGTGTCCCAGGCGGCAGCGAGGAAGGTCCCGGCGTAGGCGTCGGTCGAGTCGTAGTTGCCGTCGGACACCGGCGTCGTGCCGCCCACGACGTTGTAGTCGGTCACGTAGCCAGTCGTCGGGTCCTCGACGCTCGAGTACCAGTCGAGGTAGGCCCATGCGGCTCGGGCGTAGCTCGGATCTCCCGTCACCTCGGTGGCGCGGGCGAGGCCGGCGGCCGCTCCGTTGGCGACGTAGGGCCAGATGAGACGCAGCACTGGCTTGTCCGGCCAGACGGCGATGGCGCCGTCGGGGAGCTGGGCGGACATGATCCACTGCGCCTCGGAGGAGATGGCGGCAGAGTTGCCGGTGCCGGCACCCGGGCTGGCGTCCGCAGAGGGGGTAGCGACCACCAGTCCAAGTGCCGTGAGCACCGCAGCACATGTGCTGGCCAACAGCGGACGAGCTATCGCTCGAGCCGCCGGCCACGTCACCCCATACTCCTCGGCAGCTGGACCGCGGAACTTGAGCGCTCAGCGTGGCAATTCGACTACTTTCAGTGGCGTATCCCTGCGAGGGCAGGTCACGGTCAATGTGCTGCTAACGTGAACGTCAACATGACACGCCTCGCAGCCCGGAGCCCGGGCGCGCCGGGGAGGGCCTCCGGTGCCGCCGGCCCCGACCGTTACAAGTGGATCGCCCTGTCGAACACGACCCTAGGCATGTTCATGGCGACCATCAACTCGTCGATCATCCTGATCGCCCTGCCCGACATCTTCCACGGCATCGGGCTCGACCCGCTGGCCCCGGGCAACGTCACCTACCTGCTCTGGATGCTCATGGCCTTCCTCGTCGTGACGGCCGTGCTCGTCGTCAGCTTCGGCCGCATCGGCGACATCTACGGGCGGGTCCGCATGTACGAGCTCGGCTTCGCCGTCTTCACGCTCGGCTCGATCCTGCTCTCGGTGGTGTGGCTGTCCGGGCCGGCCGCCGCTACCTACCTCATAGCCATGCGGGTGGTGCAGGGTCTCGGGGCCGCCATGTTGATGGCGAATTCGAGCGCCATCCTCACTGACGCCTTCCCGGCCGACCAGAGGGGCCTGGCGCTCGGGATCAACAACATGGCCGCCCTCGCCGGCTCGTTCATCGGGCTCGTGCTCGGGGGGCTGCTCGGGCCGCTCGACTGGCGGCTCGTCTTCGTCGTCTCGGTGCCCGTCGGACTCGCCGGGACGATGTGGGCCTATCGCCGCCTGGAAGAGCGAGGCGTCCGCCGTGCGGCGCGCCTCGACTGGTGGGGGAACCTCACCTTCGCCGTCGGCCTAGTGGCGGTGCTGGTCGGGATCACCTACGGGATCGAGCCCTACGGCGGCCGCACCATGGGCTGGACGAACCCGCTCGTCTACGGGTCGCTCCTCGGCGGCGCGGCGGTGCTTGGGCTCTTCTGCGTGATCGAGACCCGCGCCGAGACGCCGATGTTCCACCTGCCGCTGTTCCGGATCCGCTCTTTCACGATGGGCAATGTCGCCTCCCTGCTCTCGTCGCTCGGCCGGGGGGGCCTCATGTTCATCCTCATCATCTGGCTGCAGGGGATCTGGCTCCCGCTGCACGGCTACAGCTTCGCCGAGACGCCCTTGTGGGCCGGGATCTACATGGTGCCGCTCACGGGGGGCTTTCTTTTGTCAGGAGCGGTGTCGGGGTACCTGTCGGACCATTTCGGTGCCCGGCCCTTTGCCACGCTCGGGATGCTCCTCACGGCCGGGTGCTTCCTGCTCCTCGAGGCGCTCCCGGTCGACTTCTCCTACGTCTGGTTCGCCGTCCTGCTCGTGGTCCTCGGCGCGTCGATGGGGCTCTTCTCGTCGCCGAACCGCGCCCAGGTGATGAACAGCCTGCCCGCGGGCGAGCGCGGCGTCGGCAGCGGAATGGCCGCCACCTTCCAGAATTCGGCCATGGTGCTCTCGATCGGGGTCTTCTTCTCTCTCATAGTGCTCGGCCTGGCGGCTCAGCTGCCGGCCCACCTCTACGCCGGTCTCGTCCGCGAGGGCGTCGGGCCTGCCCGGGCGAAGGCGCTCGCCCACCTGCCGCCCGTGGGCACGCTCTTTGCGGCATTCCTCGGGGACAACCCGATCGCCACCCTGCTCGGGCCGGGCCTGCACCACCTGTCCGCCCACCACGCCGCCGTGCTGACGAGCCGGAGCTACTTCCCGACCCTCATCGCCGAGCCGTTCCGCACCGGGCTCGCGCGGGCCTTCGACTTCGCCGCCGGCGCCTGTGTTGTGGCAGCTGCAGCTTCGTGGCTCTCGGGCGAGCGGTACGTGCACGGTGCCGAGCCGGCCGCCGAGCCAGACGCCGCCGAGCCGGTTGCCGCCGAGTCCGCTGCCGCTGTGCCAGCCGCCGCCGAGCCAGCCGCCGCCCGATGACGGCTGCTCCGCGCCCCCCTGCGGTCGGCGACGCCGCCACCCACGAGTCGCTCGACGCCATCTCGATCGGCGAAGCCGCCGAGCTCGTCGGCATGACGCCACGCACGCTGCGCTACTACGAGGAGCTCGGCCTCGTGAGGTCCTCGCGGCACTCGAGCACCGCCCAGCGCCGGTACACGCCCGCAGCCATCGAGCGGCTGCGTCAGATCAAGGAGCTCCAGACGCTGCTCGGCCTCGACCTGGACCAGATCGGCGCGCAGCTGTCCGTCTCGGACCGCCTGGAAGGTCTCCGGGCCGAGTTCCGAAGCGGACCGATGCCGGCACGCAGGGCGGAGATCCTCACCGAATGCCTCGTTCTGTTGCAGGATCTCCGTAGGCGCGTGGTCGAGCGCCGGCACCGCCTGGCAGAGTTCGAAGCCGAGATCTCCGGGCGTATCGCCCGTGTGCACGAGATCTTCGGCGACGCGGCTCCGTCCACAGGGCCGCGCCCGACCCCGGGGGAGGATCGATGACCGTGCGTTTCGCAGTGATCGGGGGAGGGCCGGCAGGGGTGCGGGCCGCCTCGACCGCAGCCCGCCTCGGTGCCGAGGTGACCCTCGTCGAGGCGGACGTGGTCGGCGGGGCGGCGAACTTGTGGGACTGCATCCCTTCCAAGGCGATGATCGCCACCGGAGGCCTAGTCACACGCACGCGACGGGCGCAGCTTCTAGGTCTCGGGCCACTTCATCCGGAGGTCGATCTGGCCGCGCTTAGGACACGGGTCGGCGAGATCGAACGACGCCTCGAGACGTCCTGGACGCGCCAGCTCGAGAGCCAGGGCGTGCGCATAGTGAGGGGCACGGGCCGCCTCGCCGGTCCCCATCTCGTCGAGGTCGAAGCTCTTCCGGACGCCTCGGGGGAGGCCGGCGCCGGCGCCTCCTCGCCCGGGCCCGAGGGCGAGCTGGTCTCCGCCGAGGCCGTCTTGATCGCCACCGGCTCGTCGCCCCGCATCCCAGCCTGGGCCGAGCTCGACGGCGAGCGAGTCCTGTCGACGCGCCAGGCCTACCCGCCACCGGAGGTTCCCGAGCATCTCGTGGTGATCGGGTCGGGGGTGACGGGCGTCGAGTTCGTCCACATGTTCGCGTCGCTCGGCTCGGCCGTGAGCCTCATCGTCTCGCGCCAGCAGGTCCTCCCCCAAAAGGATCCAGAGGTGGCGGCGGCCCTCGAGACCGACTTTCTCGACCGCGGCGTCTCTCTGCTCAAAGGGGCTCGCGCCTGCCAGATCGAACGTGGCGCCGAGTCGGTCGTCGTCCGTTGCGACGACGGGCGAGTCGTCGAGGGCTCCCACGCCTTGCTGTGCATCGGCTCGGTGCCCTCGAGCTCGTGCCTCGGCCTCGCCGAAGCGGGCGTCCACACGAACGAGGCCGGCTACGTCCCCGTCAACCAGCACTGCCAGTCCAACGTGGCCCACATCTACGCCGCCGGTGACGTCTCGGGGCGCCTTCCGCTCGCCTCGGTGGCGTCGGTGCAGGGTCACAAGGTGGCCGAACACGTCATGGGCCTGCACACCCGGGAGCACCGGCATCTGGACTACGACAAGGCAGCCTCGGCGATCTTCACCGAGCCCGAGATCGCCGACGTCGGGCTCGCCGAGGCCGAGGCCTTCGCCCTCGGGCGCAAGGTGCGGGTAACAAAGGTCCCTTACGCAGCCAGTCCTCGCGCTCTCATCGACGGCGAGGCACGTGGCTTCGTGAAGCTCGTCTCGGACCCCTCGACGGGCATCGTGCTCGGCGGCTCCATCGTGGGCGCCCACGCGGCCGAGCTCGTGAGCGTCGTCGCCCTCGCGGTGACGGCCAACCTGTCGGTGCTCGACCTCGCAGAGAGCCTCTTCGTCCACCCCGCCCTGGCCGAAGCGCTCGCCGAGGCGGCCGAGTAGCGCCGCCTGCGGTCGGCCGCCCCGGCCCCCCGCCCCGGCCGCGCCCCCGCCCCAACGGACCGCCGCATGACCTCTCCCGAGCGCTCTCGCTAGCGTTCGACTGATGTCACCCGCGCCGTCTGCGCCCCGACTCGCCCTCCTCGAGGGCGAGCTCCTCGCACGGCTCGGACCGGGGCGCGTGCTCACGGATCCGGCCGAGCTGCGCACCTACGAGTGCGACGGTCTGGCCGCCTACCGGGCGGTGCCGGGGCTCGTCGTGCTCTGCGAGTCGGCCGAGGAGATCTCCCTTGTCGTGCGGTGCTGCCACGACCATCGCGTGCCCTTCGTGGCGAGAGGGAGCGGCACGGGGCTGTCGGGCGGGGCGCTCCCGCGTACCGACGGCGTCCTAGTCGTGACGAGCCGCATGTCGGCCGTGCTCGAGATCGACGTCGAGAACGAGCGGGCAGTCGTCGAGCCCGGGGTGGCCAACCTCGCCGTCAGCCGTGCGGCGTCCGCCCACGGGCTCCACTACGCACCGGATCCCTCGAGCCAGCAGGTCTGCTCCATCGGAGGCAACGTGGCGGAGAACTCGGGCGGGGCGCACTGCCTCAAGTACGGCTTCACGGTGCACCACGTGACGGGCCTCGAGATCGTGTTGCCGGACGGGACGCTCGTCGATCTAGGCGGCAAGTCCGAGGATCCGCCCGGCTACGACCTCGTCGGCGCCTTCGTCGGCAGTGAGGGGACGCTCGGCATCGCCACCAGGGTCACGGTGAGGCTCCTAAGAGATGCCGAGGCGGTGGAGACGCTGCTCGCCGCCTTTCCCACCATGGAGGAGGCAAGCGCAGCGGTGAGCGACATCGTGGCCTCGGGATGCGTGCCTGCCGCTATCGAGATGATGGATGCCCTCGCCGTCGAGGCCGCCGAGGCGGCGGTGCACTCCGGCTACCCGGCCGGAGCCGGAGCGGTCCTTATCGTCGAGATCGACGGTCCCCGCGCCGAGGTCGAGGTGACCTTCGAGGCGGTGTCGGCACTGTGCGGGCGAAACGGTGCCTTCGAGATCCGCGTCGCCGCCGACGAGGCCGAGCGGGCGGCGATCTGGAAGGGGCGCAAGTCGGCCTTCGCCGCTGTCGGACGGATCAGCCCGGACTACATAGTCCAGGACGGCGTGGTCCCAAGGAGCGTCCTCGGCGAGGTGCTCCACGAGATCGGTGAGCTCGCCGGCGCAGCGGGGCTTCGCGTTGCCAACGTCTTTCATGCGGGCGACGGGAACCTGCACCCGCTCGTCCTCTTCGACGAGGCGCAAGGTGAGAGCGATCGGGCCGAGGATCTGTCGGGTCGCATCCTCGAGGTCTGCCTCGCCTACGGCGGCTCCATCACGGGCGAGCACGGCGTCGGCCACGACAAGAAGCACCACATGGTGCGCATGTTCACAGAAAGCGACCTCTACGTGATGCAGGCGCTCCGCTGTGCATTCGATCCCGCCGGGTTGTGCAACCCGGGAAAGATCTTCCCGACTCCTCGGCTCTGCGGCGAGGTGCCCGGCCGGCACAAAGGGGTCCACCCGGCCCAGGAGGCCGGCGTCGGGGAGATCTTCTAGGTGCCGGCCCTCGCCCAGTTGCTGACCGACCTCGCCGCCGCAGGGGCGGGCGACCTCATCCGGCCAGCTCTGGCGGGCGACGGTCTCGACGGCGTCGCCGCCGGCTGCGTCGGCGAGCCGCGTTGCCTGGACGAGCTGAGCGCTCTTTTGAGGGCGGCCGCGGCGATGGGGCTGGCGGTCGGCGTCCGAGGGGCCGGCACCAAGCTCGGGTGGGGCAATCCTCCCGAGCGCCTTGATCTCCTCGTCGACATGGCGGGCCTCGGTGCCGTCGTCGAGCACGCCGCTGCGGACCAGGTAGTGACCGTGCAGGCCGGAACCCCCCTGTCGAGGCTGCAGGCGCACCTCGCCGTCTCCGGCCAGCGACTGGCGCTCGATCCTCCCGAGCCCGGCGCCACGATCGGCGGGATCGTAGCGACGGGCGCGAGCGGGCCGCTCCGGCACCTTCACCGGAGTGTTGGCGGCCTCGTTCTCGGGATGACCGTCGTCCTGGCCGACGGCACGGTCGCCCGGTCGGGGAGCAAGGTCGTGAAGAACGTCGCCGGCTACGACCTCGGCAAGCTCTTCACCGGGTCCTACGGCACCCTCGGGGTGATCGCCGAGCTCATCTTGCGCCTGCACCCTCTGCCCGAGACCGCCCGGTGGGTCGAGGCGGATATCTCCTCTCCCGACGAGGCCGCAGCTCTCGTACGGCGCGTCGCCCGCTCGCAGCTGTTGCCCGCCGCCGTCGAGCTCGACTGGCCCGAGCTCGGCCGTGGCGGGGCCACGGGGACCCTTCGGGTGCTCCTCGAGGGCGCCGCCGGCTCGGTCGACGGGCGGGGTGCCGCCCTTGTGACCCTTCTCGGGGCCGACGCACGCGTGCTCGCCCAGCCGGTCCTTTCGGCTGCGCCCGGCGTCAGGCCATGGCAGCCTGGCGGGATCTCCCTCAAGGTCGCCACCGAACGCTCCGGCCTCGCCCCGATGCTCGGCGCCATCGGCGAGGCAGCCGCGGCCGTCATCGCGCCGGGGGAGAGGGGTGCCCACCTCTCCGGCCAGGCCGGAAGCGGCGTCCTTTATGTCGGCCTCCCGCCGCTCGGGGGCGCTGCGGCCGCCGAGACGGTTCGGCGGCTTCGCGCCGAGGCGGCGCAACATGGTGGAACGGTCGTCGTGCTCGGCGCCCCGCCGGAGCTGAAGGCGGTGCTCGACGTCTGGGGCCCGGTGAAGGGACTCGAGTTGATGCGGCGGGTGAAGGAGCGGTTCGACCCCGACCGGCGGATGAGTCCCGGCCGCTTCGTCGGAGGGATCTGAGGAGGGCCCGGACATGTCCCTCGGTCCCGATGCCGAGCTGGCCGGCGAGGCGCTCGGTGAGCTCCTCGACGACTGCGTGCACTGCGGCTTCTGCCTGCCGGCGTGTCCCACCTACGTAGTCGTCGGCAACGAGATGGACTCTCCCCGGGGGCGCATCCACCTCATGGGCCAGATGGCTGGTGAGACCCCGCCGAAAGCGCCCCGGTCCCGGCCCATGAGCCAGTCGATCGCGCGGCACCTGGACCTCTGCCTCGGCTGCATGGCTTGCGTGTCGGCCTGCCCCTCCGGCGTCCGTTACGACCGTCTCATCGAGGCTGCCCGCGTCGAGGTCGAGCACTCCGGTCTGCGCAGCCGGCGCCAGGCCCTGTTGCGGGCGCTTGTCTTCGGGCTCTTCTGCCACCCGCGCCGGATCACGGCGCTGCGTCCGCTTTTGCGGGCATATGACCGGCTCGGCTTCGGCCGTGCCCTCCGCAGCAGCGGAGCACTCGAGCGGCTGCCCGCCCCGCTTCGGGCCATGGAGGAGCTGCTGGCCGCCACCCCGCCGTTCTCGCGGCTCGCCGGCCTGCCGCCGCGGACGCCCGCCGCGGGCGAGAGGCGGGCGACGGCCGCCCTTCTTCTCGGCTGCGTGCAGCGAGTCTTCTTTGGCGACGTGAACCTTGCGAGCGCCCGCGTACTTTCCGCCGACGGCGTCGAGGTTCTGGCGCCTCGACAGGGCTGCTGCGGGGCGCTCTCGCTGCACGCCGGGCGAGGGGACGAGTTCCGCCGCTTCGCTCGGGCGCTCATGACCGCCCTCGGCCCCGGTGCCGCAAATGTCCCCGACGCCCACCGGATCGACTACGTCGTGGCCACCTCTGCCGGCTGCGGCTCTGCCATGAAGTCCTACGGCGAGATCTTCGCTCGAGACCCCGCCTGGCGGGAGCGGGCGGCAGCCTTCAGCGCCCGGGTACGCGACGTCGCCGAGCTCCTCGACGAGATCGGCCCCGCCGCCGAACGGCACCCGCTCTCGGTCCGCGCCGCCTACCACGACGCCTGCCATCTGAGCCACGCACAGGGCATCCGCTCGGCTCCCCGCCGCCTCCTAGGGGCCATCCCCGGGCTCGAACTGGTGGAGGTCGCCGACCCCGAGCTCTGCTGCGGATCGGCCGGCACCTACAACATCTTCGAGCCCGAGCTTGCCGGCGCCCTTGGCGACCGAAAGGCCGGCGGTGTCGCCCGAAGCGGCGCCGAGGTGGTAGTCGCCGGCAATCCGGGCTGCCTCATGCAGATCGGGGCGGCGCTCCGCCGTCTCGGCGTGGAGATCCGCCTCGCCCACACGATCGAGCTGCTCGACGCCTCGATCAACCCGCCGGGCTAGGTGCCCGGCGTCGCCGCACGCCGGGCCCGGCCCGAGGACAGGATGACCCGCGCCGCCTCGAGGTCGCCAGGCGCCGGACCGTCGCGGTCGCGCCCCGGCACCTCGAGCACGGCCGGGATGCCCGCCAGAGCCGGGTGGCTCACGAGCGAGCCGAGCGCCCCTGCCCCTATGTAGCCCTCGCCGAGGTTGGCGTGGCGGTCTCGCTGCGCACCCCGCGGCACGGCCGAGTCGTTCAGGTGGACGCAGCGAAGTCGCCCGATGCCGATGGCGTCGTCGAGGGCGGCGACCACCTCGTCCGCCTCCCCCACGGTCTCGAACGCCCCTCCGGTCGCGAACAGGTGCTGTGTGTCCAGGCAGGCCCCGATGCGCTCGTCGCCGCCTGCGGCGGCGATCACCGAAGCGATCTCCTCGAAGCTCCGGCCGAGAGTGCCGCCGGCTCCGGCGGTGTTCTCGATGAGGAGCGGTGCCGGCGACCAGCCCGTGCGAGAGACCGCCTCGCCGGCGGCGTCGAGGGCGCAGCAAAGCGCGCCGGCGACCTGGACGACGGCAGCGCCGGCGCCGGCGCCCTTGTGGCTGCCGAGGTGCAGAACGAGCCCGGCGGCTCCGGTCCCGCCGGCGAAGTAGAGGTTCTCGGCCAGGCACAGGCGCGACCGCTCGAAGAGGGCGTCGTCGTCGGTCGCGAGGTTGATGAGGTAGCTCGCGTGGCAGAAGGTCGCCCTCACCGGGCTCGAGGCGGAGCGGGCGAGGTAGGAGTCGAAGACAGCCTCCCCGTAGGCGGGCGTCTTCCAGACGCGCGGGCTGCCGACGTGCAGCTGCACGGCCTCGGCCCCCATCTGCTCGGCCCGGTCGAGCGCCCGCAGGGGGCCGCCCGCCGAGCTCACGTGCGCTCCGATCAGCACCCGTCCGTCTCCCGCGCTGTGACTACACCGTAGTCACAGCGCATCCAGACCACCGACGAGGCCGCGCGGCTGTGGCGACGCCAGCAGGAACTGCACCACGTCGGAATCGTCTCCAGATCCTCGTTAGGCCAAGGGACTCGGACCAAAGGAAGATCTAGGCTTACGGGCCGTGGCCGGGCCGAAGCGCTTCCTCGTGCGGACCTTCGGGTGCCAGATGAACGAGCACGACTCGGGGCGGATCGCCCAGATCCTCAGAGCCGACGGCATGGAGCGCACCGAGAGCCTCGAGGACGCAGACGTCGTGGTGCTCAACACCTGCTGCATCCGCCAGAACGCCGACGACAAGCTCTACGGCAATCTCGGCCAGCTGGCCTCGCTCCAGGCGGCGCGCCCGGACCTGCAGATCGCCGTCGGCGGGTGCCTGGCGCAAAAGGACCGCCAGCTCGTTTTGGAGCGGGCTCCCCACGTGCAGGCGGTATTCGGGACCCACAACGTCGGCCGGGTGGCCGAGCTTCTGCGGGCCGCTCAAGAGGGCGGCGAGCCGGTTGTCGAGATCCTCGATGCCCCTCGGCCCGAGGACGGGACCGACTTCCCGAGCGCCATGGCCGTTCGGAGCGACCTCGCCCATGCCGCCTGGGTGACCATCCAGGTGGGATGCGACAACTCCTGCGCTTTTTGCATCGTGCCGTCGGTGCGCGGTGCAGAGGTCTCCCGCCCCTTCGCCGAGCTCGTCGCCGAAGTCGAGGGGCTCGCTCGGACCGGGACGACCGAGGTCACCCTCCTCGGCCAGAACGTCAACTCCTACGGGCGCGACCTCACGCGGCGGCGGCCGCTGTTCGCCGATCTCCTGCGCGCCCTCGGAGGGATCGACGGCATCCGGCGTATCCGCTTCACGAGCCCTCACCCAAAGGACCTCCGCCCGGAGACGGTCGCCGCCATGGCCGAGACCCCGGCGGTCTGTGAGCAGCTCCACCTGCCCCTCCAGGCCGGCAGCGACCGCGTCCTCAAGGCGATGCGGCGCGGCTACACCGTCGAGCGCTACCTGGGCCGCCTGGCATCGGCCAGATCCGCCGTCGACGACCTCGCCGTCACGACCGACCTCATCGTCGGGTTCCCGGGCGAGACCGAGGACGATTTCGCCGAGACCCTCGCTGTCGTGTCCGAAGCCGCCTACGACAGCGCCTACACCTTCATCTTCTCGCCGAGGCCGGGGACGCGGGCGGCTTCGATGCAGGACCGCTTCGTGCCGGTCGAGGTGGTGGCCGATCGCTTCGAGCGCCTGAAGGTGGTCGTGGAGCGTTCCGCCCTCGCCCGCCACCGGGCCCGTATCGGAAGGATCGAGGAAGCCGTCGTCGAGGGTCCCTCCAAGCGGAAGGCCGAGCTGCTCACCGGTCGCACGCGCCAGGGAAAGCTCGTCCACTTCGCCCCTTCCCTGCCCGAGGCGACACCGGGAAGCTTCGCGAGCGTCGAGATCGAGGCGGCTGCGCCGCACCACCTCCTCGGGACGCTGCGAGGTGTTGAAGCTCGCCCCGAGCGCCCCGTCCGCCGGCGCATCCCGCTTCGCCTCGGCTAGAGATGGCCGCCTCGCCGGAGTGAGGCAGGAGACGCCACGTAGAATGGCCCGTCGTGAGCGTCTTCTCGAAGGTCCTCCGAGCCGGCGAGGGCCGCAAGCTGGCAAGGCTCGCATCGGTCGTGCCGCTCATCAACGGGATCGAGCCCGAGACGCAGGCGCTTGACGACGACGCCCTCGCCCGAAAGACGGTCGAGTTCAAAGAGCGTCTCGAGAACGGCGAGGACATGAACGACCTCCTCGTCGAGGCCTTCGCCGTCGTGCGGGAGGCGGCGCAGCGCACGATCGGCCAGCGCCCCTACGACGTCCAGCTCATGGGCGGGATGGCCCTTCACTTCGGCGGGATCGCCGAGATGAAGACGGGTGAGGGAAAGACCCTGGTCTCGACGCTGCCGATCTACCTGAACGCCCTCGGGGGTCGCGGCGTGCACCTCGTGACCGTGAACGACTACCTCGCCCGGCGCGACGCCGACTGGATGGGCCAGATCTACCGCTTCCTCGGGCTGACGGTCGGCCTCGTCGTGCCCGAGGACGACGAGGCCGAGTCCAAGCGCGCCGCCTACCGCTGCGACGTCACCTACGGCACCAACACCGAGATCGGCTTCGACTACCTGCGGGACAACATGGCATGGTCCAGGGACCACATGGTGCAGCGCGAGCACGCCTACGCCATCGTCGACGAGGTCGACTCGATCCTCATCGACGAGGCCCGCACGCCCCTCATCATCTCGGGCCCGACCGACGAGTCGACGCGCCTTTACTACCAGTTCGCCAGTGTCGTGAGGGCGTTGCGCCGCGACGAAGACTACGAGGTCGACGAGGAGAAGCGCATCGTCGTGCCCACCGAGGACGGCATCGCCACGGTCGAGGCGCAGCTCAAGATCGAGAACCTCTACGACGACGTGGCCGTGAACCTCGTCCACCAGCTCGAGAAGGCGCTCCAGGCCAAAGAGCTCTACCAAAGGGACAAGGACTACATAATCCAGGACGGCGAGGTGAAGATCGTCGACGAGTTCACCGGCCGCGTCCTCGACGGACGGCGCTGGTCCGACGGGCTCCACCAGGCGGTCGAGGCGAAAGAGCGTGTTCGCATCCAGGAGGAGAACCACACCTGGGCGACGGTGACGCTGCAGAACTACTTCAGGATGTACGACAAGCTCGCCGGCATGACCGGAACGGCCGAGACCGAGGCGGCCGAGTTCGCCTCCACCTACTCTCTTCACGTCGTCCCGATACCGACCCACATGCCGATGATCCGCGCCGACGAGGCGGACCTCATCTACAAGACCGAGGACGCCAAATTCACCGCCGTCGTCGACGACCTCGTCGACCGCTACGAAAGGGGCCAGCCCGTCCTCGTCGGCACCGCCTCTGTGGAGCGCTCCGAGCACCTCTCCCGCCTGCTCGACAAAAAGGGCGTCGAGCACTCGGTGCTGAATGCCAAGCAGCACGCCAAGGAGGCCGTCATCGTCGCCCAGGCCGGGCGCCTGCACTCCATCACCGTGGCCACGAACATGGCCGGTCGCGGGGTCGACATCGTCCTCGGCGGCAACCCCGAGGGACTCGCCCGCGAGGAGGCGGCCGCCTGTGGGCTCGACCTCGACACCGACGAGGGCCGGTCCGCCTTCGAGGCGCTCGTGGAGCGCTTCACCAACCAGTGCGAGGCCGAGGCGCAGGAGGTGTGCGCCCTTGGCGGTCTTTACGTGCTCGGCAGCGAACGCCACGAGAGCCGACGCATCGACAACCAGCTCCGTGGGCGCTCCGGCCGCCAGGGCGATCCCGGGGAGAGCCGCTTCTTCCTCTCCCTCGAGGACGAGCTGATGCGGCTCTTTGCCACGGGCGCGGTCAACTGGGTCATGGCGAGAGCCCTGCCCGAGGACGTCCCGATCGAGGCCCGCATGGTGACCAAGGCGATCGAGCGCGCCCAGAACACGGTCGAGGCCCGCAACGCCGAGGTCAGGAAGGACCTTCTCAAGTACGACGAGGTCATGGACAAACAGCGCAAGGTGATCTACGGGCGCCGCATGCAGGTCATCGACGGCGCCGATCTGCGCGCCGAGACCGAGGATCTCCTCACCTCTGCCGTCGAGAAGGTCGTGGCCGACTGCTGCCCGACGGAGTTCCACGAGGAGTGGGACCTGGGCCGGCTCGTGGCCGAGATCGGTCGCTACTACCCGACGCGCTTCGTTCCTGACGAGCTCGAGGAGGCCACCTCCACCAGCCAGCTCGCCGAGAGCCTGCTCACCGAGGCCTTCGAGTACTACGAGGAGCGCGAGCAATCCTTCCCGGGGGGGACCGACACGGCGCGTGAGCTCGAACGCAGCATCATGCTGCAGATCATCGACCAGCGCTGGCGCCAGCACCTCGTCGAGATGGACCACCTGCGCGAGGGCATCCACCTGCGCGGCCTCGCACAGCAGGATCCCCTCGTCGCCTGGCAGAAGGACGGCTTCGAGATGTTCGGCCAGATGATGAGCGGCATCGACGACGAGTACCTCCAGTACGTCATGCACGCCCAGCTGGTACTGGAGCAAGGCCCCGAACCCGACCTCTCGCAGGCGACCTACGAGGCGGCCGAGGATCCGGCCGAGACCCTCGCTGCGGTGAGCACCGGGCCGGCCGTCGTCTCGGGCGGCCCCCTTACGTCCGACGACCTCGTGCCGGCAGGGCCGGCCCTCCCCGCCCGGCCGGACGCCGGCCCGGAGAGCCCCGCCGGCCCGGCGTCCCACGAGAGGGCACCCTCGGTCGCCCCGGCAGGTCCGGCGCCCGCTGGCCAGCCGTCGAAGACCGTCTCGAACGGGGGCGGCAGGAATGCCTCGGCCGGCAGCGCCAGGAATGCCCCGGCCGGGCCCCGCAAGGTCGGCCGCAACGACCCGTGCTGGTGCGGCAGCGGCAGGAAGTTCAAGATCTGTCACGGCGCCGGCTGAGGCGGCCCCGTGAGCCCGGATCAAGGCACGCCTGCGTCGCGTCCCGACTTCGAGGCTGCCGTTGAGGAGCTTGGGACCCGCCTCGCCAACGCCGAAGGCTACCTCCGCCTCGACGAGCTCTCTGTGCGCCTCGCCGCCCTCGAAAAGGAGGTGGCGGCGCCCGACCTGTGGTCGGACCAGGATCGCGCCCGCGAGGTGAACACCGCCTACACCCGCACCCGGGACGACGTCGAGATGCTCGCCGGCCTGCGCCGCCGCATCGGCGACGTCGCCGAGCTCCTCGAGATCGCAGAGCTCGAAGGCCCCGAGGCGCTGGCGGGGATCGAGGGTGAGCTGAGAGAGACGATCTCAGGGATAGGAGGGGCGTTCGATGGGCTGGAGCTGAGGAGCCTGTTCTCCGGCGAGCACGACGAGGGGGACGCCATCGCCGAGATCCATGCGGGCGCAGGAGGCACCGATGCTCAGGACTGGGCCGAGATGTTGCTGCGGATGTACCTGCGCTGGGCGGAGCGTCGCGGGCTCGACGTCGAGCTCGACGAGGCGTCTCCGGGGCAGGAGGCGGGCCTCTTGTCGGCGACCTTCCTTGTGAAGGGGCGGCACGCCTACGGGCTGCTCACGGCCGAGCGGGGCGTGCACCGCCTCGTGCGCATGTCCCCCTTCGACTCCCAGCACCGCCGCCAGACCTCCTTTGCCTCCTTCGACGTGACGCCGTTCCTCCCAGATGCCTCCGACGACGTCGAGATCGACGACAAGGAGCTGCGGATCGACACCTATCGCTCCTCGGGCGCCGGCGGCCAGCACGTGAACGTCACGGACTCGGCCGTGCGCATCACGCACCTTCCGACCGGCATCGTCGTGTCCTGCCAGAACGAGCGGAGCCAGCACCAGAACAAGGCGAGGGCGATGCAGTTCCTCGTCGCCAAGCTCGCCGAGCGCAACCGCGCCGAGCGCCGGGCCGAGCTCGACGCTCTCTCGGGCCCGCAGAGCGACGTCGCCTGGGGCAACCAGATCCGCTCCTACGTGCTCGCTCCCTACCAGCAGGTAAAGGACCTGAGAAGCGGTTACGAGACGGGCAACGTCGAGGCCGTCCTCGACGGCGACCTCGACGAGCTGATGGCGGCGTACCTGCGCTGGCGCCGAGCCGCAGAGGGCGCCTGAGCCTTCGTCGAGCCCTTTGATCGGCCTCCGACAGGCCGCCACTGCTAGGGTTTGCCCCGGTCGTCGGCAGCCCGTGCCCCATGCACCCGGCGGCGGCCTTCGGGGGTGCCCGGCGCGGGGCCGGGTCGCCGAGACGAGGGGCTCATGATCCGCTTCGACAACGTCACGAAGTCCTACAAGGGCTCCATCATCGCCCTCGACAAGGTCTCTTTGGAGATCTCCAAGGGTGAGTTCGTGTTCCTCGTCGGGGCCTCGGGATCGGGCAAGACGACGATGCTGAAGCTGTTGCTTCGCGAGGAGATCATCGACTCGGGACGCGTCTGGGTGGCGGGTCGCGAGATAGACCGCCTCTCCAAGTGGCGGGTGCCGTACCTGCGGCGCAACCTCGGCTGCGTGTTCCAGGACTTCCGCCTGCTGCCCAACAAGACCGTCTTTGAGAACGTCGCCTTCGCCCTGCAGGTGATCGGTCGCCACCGCTCGGTCATCGAGACCCAGGTGCCACAGGTGCTCGAGCTCGTCGGCCTCGGCCAGAAGGGCGGGCGCTTCCCCCACGAGCTGTCGGGGGGTGAGCAGCAGCGAGTCGCCATCGCCCGGGCATTTGTGAACCGCCCCCTCATCCTGCTCGCCGACGAGCCCACGGGGAACCTCGACCCGGCGACGAGCCAGGGCATCATGGCGCTCCTCGACCGGATCAACCGGACGGGGACCACGGTCGTGATGGCCACCCACGATTCAGGGATCGTCGACATGATGCGTCGTCGCGTGATCGAGATCGATTCGGGCCGCATCGTGCGCGACCAGGCTCGGGGCATCTACGGGCTCGACCCGACGCCTTCGACGACCTATGGCGTGCCCGTCGTGGCGGTCGGGGCGGGCGCCAGGCTTCCCTCCGGCGTGCCCGCGAGCCGCCCCCGGCGCGACGGCAGCTCGGCGGGACAGCCCCGCGCCGCCGGCGCCCCGTCGAGCCGGCGCTGATGACGGGAAGCCAAGCCGCCGGGTGCCGGCGGCGGTGACGGGCCGCTGATGCCCATCTCGGCGCGCTACGTCACCCGGGAGACGGTCACGAACCTCTGGCGCAACCGCCTGGTCGCCTTCGCAGCCGTGCTCACCGTCGGGGTGTCGCTCGCCCTCGTCGGTACGGCGCTCCTGCTCCGCCAGGCGGTGAACGACCAGCTGGCTGCCCTGAACGCCAACGTCAACCTGCAGGTCTTCGTGAACGCCGACGCCTCGCCGGGCCAGATCGCCACCATCCGTCAGGACCTGAAGAGCACCGCGCAGGTGCACAGCATCACCTATCTCGACCACCGGCAGTCCTACGAACAGGCCGTCCGCTTGTTCCAGGCCCAGCACGACAGCTCGGTCATCATCGGGGCGCTCACGGTTGCCACGACCCCGCCGGTCTTCCAGTGCCAGCTCATCCACCCGGGCGAGGCGGCGACTGTGGCGGCGGCCTTCGGGGGAGTCCCTGGAGTCTTCAAGGTGACCTACCCCGAGAAGTCGATCCGCGACCTGCAGCAGTTGTCGAACGTCGTGCAGGCGGTGCTCTTCGTCGTCGCGCTCGTGCTCTTGGTCTCTGCGGTCGTCCTCATCCTGAACGCCATCCGGATGGCGATCTTCGCCCGGCGGCGCGAGGTGGGTGTCATGCGGCTCGTCGGGGCGACGGCATGGTTCATCCGCCTCCCGTTCATGGCGGAGGGCCTCGTGCAGGGGATCCTGGGAGCCGCCATCGCCGCCGGGGTCGTGCTGCTCGGCAACGAGCAGATAAAGGCTCTCCTGCACCGCTTCTCGCTGTTCCGCCATGCGATCGTCCCGGGTCACGACGTCCTTGTGACCGAGATCCTCGTCGTGATCGTCGGGATCGTCGTGGGCGTGGGGGGATCGGCCATCGCCGTGCGGCGCTTTCTCGACGTGTAGGCGGGCTCGCCCCCGCCCTCGCCTCGCCTCGCCCTGCCGGCGCCGGCCCGAGCCCGGCCGAAGTACGCTCGCCCGTCCATGAGAGGGGTCCTCCTCGCCGGCGGAACCGGCAGCCGGCTCCACCCGCTCACGAGCATCACCAACAAGCACCTGCTGCCGATCGGCGACCGGCCGATGATCAGCTACGCGGTCGAGGCCCTCGTCACTGCCGGGGTGAGCGAGATCATGGTCGTGACCGGGGGCACGCATGCCGGGGAGTTCCTGCGACTGCTCTCGAACGGCCACGACCACGGGGTGGACCGGCTCTGCTACGCCTACCAGGAGCGTCCGGGAGGCATAGCCGAGGCGCTCGGCCTCGCCGAGCGTTTCGCCTCGGGCGAGCCAGTCGTCGTGATGCTCGCCGACAACCTTGTCGAGCGGTCCTTCGCGCCGTCTCTCGAGGCCTTTGCCTCCCAGGGCGGGGGCGCACGGCTGCTGCTCGCCAAGGTCGACAACCCCGAGCACCTGAGCCACCTCGGTGTGCCGGAGCTGGACGAGGAAGGACGTCTCGTCAGGATCGTCGAGAAGCCCGTGCAGCCGCCGTCGAGCTACTGCGTCACGGGCATCTACCTCTACGACGCCTCGGTCTTCTCGGTCATCGCCACGCTCTCGCCCTCAGGCCGGGGAGAGCTCGAGATCACCGACGTCAACAACGTCTTCATCGAGGCCGGCACCATGCGCTACGACGTCATCGAAGGCTTCTGGGGCGACGCCGGGGAGTCGATCGAGGCGTACTACGCCGTCAACGATCAAGTGCGGCGTTCGGGGGCGAACCACCTCTGACGGCCGCCTCTGCTCTGGAACGGAGCAGCTCGTAGTCGAGCTTGCCGGCCGGTCCTCGCTCGAGCGAGTCAACCTCGACCACATGCCGGGGCGCCTTGAAGGCGGCGAGCCGGCTGCGGACGTGGGCGACGAGGTCCCCGGCGCTCGCCGCCCCCGGCGAGCGCAGCTCTACGAGGGCACAGATGGCTTCCCCGAAGCGCTCGTCGGGCACACCCACGCAGGCGGCGTCGACGACGGCGGGATGCGTCTTCAACACCTCGTCCACCTCCTCGGGGAAGATCTTCTCCCCGCCGGAGTTGATGCAGGAGGCGCCCCGGCCAAAGAGG
>JBOGHY010000114.1:0-5800 GCA_050742375.1 Acidimicrobiales bacterium
GCGCTACAACCGGCTCTCTCCGGCGTCGTGGTATGCCCGGGAACCCTTCAGCTTTCTCGTGTACAACCTCGGGCTCCCCTGGGGCGGCGTCGGCCAGGCATCGGCCGTCGCCACGTGGGGAGAGCCGACGCGGGAGTACTCCGTGGGCACCTACCGAGTCCTCGTGTGGGATCACACCCTCTCAGTGAACCCGCGACCACCGACTTCCTGAGCCTCGGGCGGCATCTGGGGGCTCACTCCCCGGTGGTGCCGTCGAGGAGCTCTCTGACTGCGTCGGCGTGCCCGGCGTGACGGGCCGTCTCGTTGATCAGGTGCAACAAGACCCAGCGGAGATCACGACCCTCACCGCGGCGGCACGGCTCGGCGAGCGAGGGAAAGGACCTCACGGCGGTGTCGGTAAGGATCGCACGCTCCCGGTAGGCGGCGACGGCCGCGGCGACCGTCAGCTCGGGACCTGGCGAGAACTCAACCTCGTTCCGGCTCGTCGCCTCACCAAGCATGCCTCCGTCGATCCAGCGCCACTCCACATGCGTCAGGTGGTTCACGATCCCGAGAAGGCTGATCAGCTTGCCCTCCGGTCGGAGGTGGGCCGCCTCCTCTCCAAGGCCACCCACCTTCCGCATGACGACACTCCGGAGGTAGCCGAGGAACGAGAGCAGGAGAGCACGCTCGTCGGGGTTGCCGGTCGGGAAGTCCTGAGGCACGCTGGCAGGCTACGGCGGGAGCCGCCGATGAGAGACGACGGACTCTGGGCCGGGGTCTGGAAGGGAAGGCTCGACGTGGAGGTCGACTGGGCTGAACTGAGGGCGGCGGCTCTGGGAGCGGCCGAGCACGCCTATGCCCCGTACTCGGGGCTCGCCGTCGGGGCCGCCGGGTTGACCTCCGACGGGCGCGTCGTGACAGGTTGCAACGTGGAGAACGCCTCCTACGGGCTCACGCTCTGCGCGGAATGTGGCCTCGTGTCCGCCCTCCACGCGACCGGCGTTGGCCGGCTCGTCGCCGTAAGCGTCGTGGCAGCCGACGGAGGGCCTCTGTCGCCGTGCGGGCGATGCCGCCAGCTCCTCCTCGAGGCGGGAGGGAGCGAGCTCGTCATCGACTCGGAGGGGGAACCGGAGAGGCTTTCGACGCTGTTGCCAAGGGCGTTCGCCGGCAAGGATCTGTCGGAGCGGCGTGAGCGGCACTGACGTCGTCGACCTCATCCGCCGCAAGCGGGATGGCTCTCGGCTCTCGGACGCCGAGGTCCGGTGGCTCATCGGGGCTTACAGCGCCGGACGCGTGCCCGAGGAGCAGATGTCGGCGCTCCTGATGGCGATCTACTTTCGCGGGCTCGACGAGACTGAGCTTCGCTCGTGGCTGGCGGCCATGATCGAGTCCGGCGACCGCCTCGA
The DNA here is from genome assembly GCA_050742375.1 of Acidimicrobiales bacterium. Classification (GTDB taxonomy): domain Bacteria; phylum Actinomycetota; class Acidimicrobiia; order Acidimicrobiales; family Bog-793; genus JAKATT01. The sequence continues at coordinate 1,389 of JBOGHY010000114.1, forward strand.
TCTCGGGCTGCTCGGACATGGGCGACCCACGGTCGACAAGCACTCGACGGGTGGCGTGGGAGACAAGATCTCCCTCGTGCTGGCGCCGCTCGTGGCGGCGTGCGGAGCCACGGTTCCCCAACTGTCCGGGCGCGGCCTCGGGCACACCGGTGGGACACTTGACAAGCTCGAGTCGATCCCTGGATTTCGGGCCGTGCTGTCAGCGGACGAGGTCGTCTCGATCCTCTCTGAGGTCGGCTGCGTGATCTGCGGTGCCGGCCCCGGGCTGGCGCCCGCGGACCGGAAGCTCTATGCACTGCGGGACGTCACGGGGACGGTCGAGTCGATCCCGCTCATCGCGACCTCGATCATGTCGAAGAAGATCACCGAGGGGACGTCCTCCCTCGTTCTCGACGTCAAGGTCGGCTGTGGAGCCTTCATGCGTGACCTCGGCGAGGCGCGACGACTGGCCGAGACCATGGTGACCTTGGGGACTGACCTCGGCGTGGCGACTTCGGCCGTGCTCACCCGCATGGACGAGCCCCTCGGGCGTGCCGTCGGCAACGCTCTCGAGGTCCGCGAGTCCATCGAGGTGCTGAGCGGGCACGGTCCGGCCGACGTCGTCGACGTGACGCTCGCACTGGCCGGCGAGATGCTTGCTCTGGCGCGCAAGGAAAAGAAGCCCGGTCGGGGAGGCGCCGAAGCGGGAGCAGGATGCCGGGGAGAGACTAGAGCGGGAGGGGAATACGCCTTGGCTGACCCCGCTGAGGCGCTCGCCGACGGGCGGGCGTTGTCGTGCTTCGAGGCGATGGTCCGGGCGCAGGGTGGAGACTTTGCTGCACCGCTTCCCGACGCCCGCCATGTGGAGATCGTGAGAGCTCCTCGGGCCGGCTTCGTGCGCCGCATGGACGCCCGGGCCGTCGGTGTCGCCGCCTGGCGCCTCGGGGCAGGGCGTGCTCGACGGGAGGACCCGGTAAGCGCCAGCGCGGGGGTGCTCTGTTCGGCCAAGCCCGGCGAAACGGTCGGGGCCGGCGACGCGCTCCTCGAGTTGCATGCCGACGACCCGGGGCGCTTCGAGCGGGCGCGCGCCGCCCTAGAAGGGGCCATCGAGATCGATTCCGAACCGCCCGATAGGTTGCCGCTCGTGATCGAGGTAATCCGGCCGTGAGCGGGGCCGCCGGCAGGAACTGGCAGTGAGCTCCAGCCCAACCGAGCCGCGCGGGGACCCGGGAGCGCTCAGGGCCGCCAGGACGCCGAGCCTCGCCGAGATCAGGGCTTTGCCGAAGGTCCTGCTCCACGACCACCTCGACGGTGGCCTCCGTCCCGAGACGGTCATCGATCTCGCCCGGGAGAACGGCTACAGGGCGCTCCCGACCGAGGACGCTGGCGAGCTCGGACGGTGGTTCAGAGCGGGCTCGGACCAGGGCAATCTCGTGCTGTACCTCGCCGGCTTCGAGCACACCGTGGCACTCGTGCAGACCCGGGAGGCGCTCGTCCGGGTGGCAGCCGAGTGCGTCGAGGATCTCGCCCAGGACGGCGTCGTCTACGCCGAGGTTCGCTTCGCACCGGAGCTGCACGTGACGAAGGGGCTTTCGCTCGACGAGGTGGTCGAAGCGGTTCTGGACGGCTTCGAGCTCGGCACCTCGGCGGCCCGCGCTCGGGGCCGGGCTATCCGCGTCTACGGGGTTCTCACGGCCATGCGTACTGCCGCTCGTTCGCTCGAGATCGCCGAGACCGCCGTCCGGCACCGGGACGCCGGCATCGTGGGCTTCGACATTGCCGGGCCAGAGGCGGGCAGCCCGCCGACTGCACACCTGGACGCCTTCCGGTACGTGATGCGGGAGAACTTCCACATCACGATCCACGCCGGAGAGGGATTCGGCCTGCCCTCCATCTGGGAGGCAATCCAGATCTGTGGCGGCGACCGCCTCGGTCACGGCGTGCGCATCGTCGACGATCTGTCGGAAGGCCCGGATGGGACGGTGGAGCTTGGCCGCCTGGCGAGCTACCTGCGGGATCGGCGTATTCCCCTCGAGATGTGCCCGACCTCGAACGTGCATACCGGGGCCGCCCGATCGCTGGCCGAGCACCCGATCGGGCTCCTTCGCCGCCTTCAATTCCGCGTGACCGTCAACACTGACAATCGCCTCATGAGCGGGGTCAGCCTCTCCTCGGAGCTGGTGGCGGTGTCGGCGACCTTCGCCTACGGGCTCGACGATCTTCGCTGGCTGACGCTCAATGCCATGAAGAGCGCCTTCGCACATTTCGATGAACGGCTACGCATCATCAACGAGGTGATCAAACCCGGCTTCGACGCCGCTGCGGCTGCTACGGCTGAGGTCGCAGCTGAGGGGCGGCGTTGAGGTGCGCAGATGAGGTGCGCAGATGAGGTGCGCAGCTGAGGGGCCGACCGAGATAGCGCTGGGCTGACGAGCCGGACCGGCGGCGCGGGTCACGAGGCGATCGCCGGCGGAGAGCAGGCTACCGTCCGGTGGGTGGACATGACGGCGAGACCGCAGAAAGAGGCGCCGGCGACAGCCGGGGCACGCGCCACGGGCGAAGCACGCTCGACTGGCACCTCCTTGACGACGGTCGAGGCGGGCGCGACGGTCGAGGCGGGCGCGACGGTCGCGGGCGCGCCGCCGATGTCCGACGTGGCGCTCCGCCAGCTCCTCCTCGGCCTCCCCCGGGTCGACAGGGTAGGCGCCGACGAGCGCGCCGCCATGCTCTCGACCCGTTCGATCAAGGCCGGATCGAAGCTGTGGGCGCTCGACAGGGCCGTAAGGATGATCGACCTGACCACCCTCGAGGGCGCCGACACGCCCGGCAAGGTGCGCTCTTTGTGCGCCAAGGCGCGCCGGCCTGATCCGCTCGACGACGACGTCCCCCCTGTGGCGGCCGTCTGCGTCTACCCGGATCTCGTCGCGGTCGCGCGCAGGGAGCTCGACGGGTCAGGCGTGGCTGTCGCCTCGGTGGCGACCGCCTTCCCGTCCGGCCGGGCCTCCCTCGGTGTCAAGCTCGCCGACGTAGCCGAGGCACGCGAGGCCGGCGCCGACGAGATCGACATGGTGATCGACCGCGGAGCGTTCCTCGCCGGACGCTACGGGCTCGTGTACGACGAGGTGTGCGCCGTGCGCGAGGCGTGCGGCGCGGCGCACCTGAAGGTGATCCTCGAGACGGGCGAGCTCGCCACCTACGACAACGTCTCTCGAGCCGCGTGGCTCGCAATGCTCGGCGGCGCGGACTTCGTGAAGACCTCCACGGGCAAGGTCGCACCGGCCGCCACCCTGCCGGTGGCCGTCGTGTTGCTGGCGGCGGTGCGGGACTTCGCCGCCGCCAGCGGACGCAAGGTAGGGGTGAAGGTCGCCGGCGGGATCCGCACCGCCAAGGACGCCATCAGGTACCTGGTCGCGGTCAATGAGACCGCCGGAGCCGAATGGCTAAGCCCCGCGCTGTTCCGGATCGGGGCGTCCTCCCTCTTAAACGACCTGTTGATGCAGCGCCAAAAGCAGCTCGTCGGCGCATATGCGGGCAGCGACTACTTCACGGTGGACTAGGTGGACCACGTCAGCGCTGCCGACCAGATGAGCACACCGGCGACGTTTCAGTACGCGCCGGCCCCGGAGTCGCGCGAGATCGTGTCGCTTCGGCCGTCGAACGGCCTCTTCATCGGCGGCGAGTTCGTCGAGCCGCTCTCGGGCAAGAGGTTCGCCACCTTGAACCCGGCGACCGAAGAGATTCTCGGAGAGGTGGCCGACGCGGGGGACGAGGACGCCGAGAGGGCCGTTGGAGCCGCGCGAGGGGCTTTCGAAGGAGCTTGGGGAAAGACGAGCGGGCGCGAGCGTGCCAAGTACCTCTACAGGATCGCCCGGATCATCCAGGAGCGGGCCAGGGAGTTCGCCGTCCTCGAGTCCCTCGACAACGGCAAGCCGATCCGAGAGTCCCGGGACGTCGACATCCCGCTGGCGGCAGCGCACTTCTTCTACTACGCCGGCTGGGCCGACAAGCTCGAGTACGCCGGTCTGGGCACCTCACCACGCCCTCTCGGCGTGTGCGCACAGGTGATCCCCTGGAACTTCCCCCTGCTCATGGCGGCCTGGAAGCTTGCGCCGGCCCTGGCCGCCGGCAACACCTGCGTGCTAAAGCCCGCCGAGACGACGCCCCTCAGCGCGCTCCTGCTCGCCGAGGCGTGCCGGCAGGCCGAGCTACCCCCGGGGGTCGTCAACATCCTCACCGGAGGTGCCGACACCGGCGCGGCGCTCGTGGCGCACCCGGGCGTCGACAAGGTCGCCTTTACGGGATCGACCGAGGTTGGAAAGCAGATCCGGCGCAGCCTCGCAGGTTCAGGCCGGCGAGCCGGCCGGCACCTCACCCTCGAGCTCGGCGGCAAGGCCGCCAACATCGTCTTCGGGGACGCTCCCCTGGACCAGACC
>JBOGHY010000115.1:0-8687 GCA_050742375.1 Acidimicrobiales bacterium
CGGAGGCGTCCACCTCCGAGGACGGGCCGGCCATGGGGGGCGAGGCGGCCAACGCGGCATCGGCGTCGACGAGGGCCCTCACGAGCTTTCTCCCGGCCCGGAGGACGGGCGGCAGGTGCCCGACGGGATGCGCGTCGAGCATCCGCAGAAGACCTTCGAGCGCCTCCGCGTCGCCGAGGCTCCTGGCCGCTCTAGCGGAGAGCGGCCAGGAAAAGCGCATGGCGTCAGCACTGATGCCCAACACGACGCCGAGCTCGAGCACCGAAAGGCCATGGGCAAGGGCATCTTTCTGGTTGCCTGACAATAGGCTCGTGAGCGCGTCCACAAGGCCGATGATGCTCTTGTCCTGCGGGTCCTCCGTCTTCCTGTACCTCTCCAGCGCCGAGGAGGAAGCTGCCGTCGCCTCTTTGTCGCCTCTGCGCCCGGCCAGACAGCCTCTCAGCGCATGGAGGACGGTGGACTCGAGGTGCTCCACCTCTATTGCCTCAGAGAGGCCGGCCCAGGCCCCGTCCCAGTCGCCCAGCTCGATCTCGGCCAAGGCGAGGTTCGCTATTGCAGTTGCGAGGTGGCGCTGCCGCCCGGTCCTTCTCGCGTGGCCGGCCGCAGATCTCGCCGGCCCGAGGGCGTCCCTCGGCTTGCTTCGAAGGAGAACGTCGGCGAGGTTCAGTTGCGAGGTGCCAAGGGCACCGAGATCCCCGCCAGCCTCCGCAAGTCGCCCGGCCGCCTCGTAGTACGCGGCGGCCTCTGTCAGGCGGTCGTCATGGGCGGCGGAGAGGCCCTTGGCCAAGAAGAGGTACGCAGAGAGCACCGGTCCGGCGTCAAGGGCCTGGGCGAGGCCGAGGCCCTCTGAGGCGAGGCGCTCTCCCTCGGCGAGGTTGCCGTTCACGGCTTCGAGGCCTGCAAGGCTGGAAAGGGCGTCTATCGTGTCGGAGTCGGGCTCGACGGAGAGCACCTCGATCGCCTTTTCGAGCTCGGCACGGCCCTCACTGACCCGCCCCGGCTCCGTCGAGGGCGGAGCCCCTGAAGCCTCGTGCCCGGGCCGCCCCGCGCTCGTCGCCGAGGCTCACCTGGCATGTGATAGCGGCTTCGGCGAAACCGATGGCGGCCTCGTGGTCGCCCTGCTCATGGCTCGCCTTGCATGCCTTCTCATAGAGGGCCGCCGTCTCGTTCCTGGGGGCGATGCCGGCGGCGTCGGAATACGAAGTTGCGGCCTGTTGAAGCGCCCCGGAGGACTTTGCCCGCTCGCCCGCTCGAACAAGGAAGGAGAGTGCCTGTGAGGTGATCTCTTCTTCGTCTTTGTCCGAGGGCATCGCCGCTCGGGCGTCGAGATAGTGCCGCGCGATGGCGTCTGCCATCTCCTCGCCGTCGTCGGCAAAGGCAGCGCGCAGGTGGGCAGCGACAGCGAGGTGGCGGGACTTCCGGTCTGTCCTCGAAAGGGTCTCGTAGGCGACCTGGCGGAGCATCTCCTGGGAGAAGCGGTAGCTGCCCCGTTCCGGAGAAAGCGGGTCGGCGGAGACCTGGAGCACGTCTCTTCGCACGAGGTCCGACAGGCCCTCCTCGACCTCTGCCGCGTCCTTTGCGGAGACGGCGACGAGGCCCTCTTTTGAGAAGCTCGATCCGAGCACCGAGGCGTCGGCGACGAGGGCGCGGACCTCCGGCGCGAGAGCGTCGATGCGGGCGGCGAGGAGGCCGTGGAGGGAGTCTGGGACCCCGAGGGCCCCAAGGGTGCCGGTCAGGCGGTAGGACTCGCCCTCTTTTGACACGACGCCCTGGTCCAAAAGGGAGCGGACCGTCTCGACGGCAAAGAGCGGGATGCCATCGGCACGAGAGGTGATGGCCTCCCTGGCAGGGGCCGGCATGCCGGGCACGAGGGCCTCGACGAGCTCTCCCATGGCCGTGTCGCTCAGAGGGTCGAGGCTGAGCGTCGAGCGGTTGCGGCCCACTCCGTAGCCCGCATCGATGGCGGCAAGGCCGGGTCGGGCGAAAAGAAGGACAAAGATCGGAAGATCGCGCGTCCAGTCGATGAGGTGCTCGAAGAAGGAGAGAAGGCTCTCGTCTGCGTGCTGGGCGTCCTCGACGAGCATCACGACGGGTGCGACTTGGGCGAGGCGCTCGAAGAAGAGCCTCCAGCCGGCGAACAGCTCCTCTTTGGTCAGGACCACTTTGTCCCGGCTCTCGTACTCGAGGCCCAAAAGGCGTGCGAGGCGCACCCCGACGTAGTCGCGCTCGGTGTCGTCTCCGACGAAGCGCACGAGGCCCTCTTTGAGCTTTGCCGAGGCGGCTTTCGTCGTCTCCTCCTCGGCGATGCCGAAGCGGCGTCTCACTATCTCGGCAAGTGCCCAGAAGCTGACCCCCTCCCCATAGGAAAGGCAGCGTCCCCGGTGCCAGAGCATCGTCTCTGCGAGCCCGTCGATGTACTTCTCGAGCTCCCAGCCAAGGCGTGACTTGCCCACCCCCGCCGGCCCGGAGACGACGGCGAGATAAGGGCTCCCTTTGTCCACAGAAGCGTGGAAGAGGTCCTTCAGGGCGCGGAGCTCCCGGTCCCGCCCGGCCAAGGGTGCCTCGAGCCCGGCGGGGCGCTGGCTGCCCCGGACGCCGGAGAGGACCCGCACGACACAGTGGAGGTGCTCCTTTGCCTGCTTGCCTTTCAGCTCGTGGTCTCCTTTGTCCACAAAGGAGATGGCGCTCTCACAAAGACGCCTGGTCGCCTCGTCCGTGTAGACGGAGCCGGGCTCGGCCGCAGCCTGCACCCGAGAGGCGGTGTTGACGGCGTCACCTGCGACCATGCCCTCGCCCGCGGCATCGAGGTGGACGGCGACTTCTCCCGTGACGACTCCTGCCCGTGCCGAAAGCTCCGTGGTGCCCAGCTCTTCTCCGAGGGCTTCCACCGTCTCGACGAGCTCCAAGGCGGCGCGAACGGCGCGCTCTGTGTCTTCTTCCGTGGCGACCGGAGTCCCCCAGACAGCCATCACGGCGTCGCCGATGAACTTCTCCACCACTCCTCCGTACCTTGTGACCACCGTCTTTGCGCGCTCGAAGTACAAAGAGAGCATCGCCCGCACCTCTTCAGGGTCACGGGACTGGGAATAGGGCGTAAAGCCGACGAGGTCGCAGAAGAGCACCGAGCAGACCCGGCGCTCGGAGCGCGAAGAACCCGTAGAGCCGTCTCGTCCCGCCGAGGTAGGACCTCCCGGAGCGCTCGGAAGAGCCGTAAGCCAGGTACCAGACGCCGGGGCGCCCGGAGCGGGAGGCGGGAGGCGCCCGGAACCTTGTGCCTGCGAACCTGCGTGCGCAGTCGCTGAACCGCCGGAGTGAATGGCAGGCATCGCCGGGACCGCAGCGCCGCACTGCCCACAGAAGCGGTGGTCCGCCTCGACGGCACCGCCGCACGACGGGCAGATCGACGCGAGCGACGTGCCGCAGTAGGCGCAGAAACGGTTCGCCGGTGGGTTCTCCGACCCGCACGACTGGCAGGCTGGCATGACGGCCGAATGTTACCGCCGCTCTCTACGCCAACGTAGGCCCGGCCCGGGAGGAGGTCGCCCGCAGCTCATCGAGGACGCGCTCGAGCTCCCGGTTGAGCTCGGCGCCGAAAAGGATCGCCACCGAAGAAAGGAAGAGCCACAGCAGCATCACCGCCACCCCTGCGAAAGCCCCGTAGCTCCGCGACTCGTGCCCGAAATGATCGAGATATACCGAGAAGAGCCCCGAGGAGACGAGCCATCCGAGCGCGGCGACGATGCTGCCAGGGCTCCTCCATTCCCAGCGGCGCCGGGAGAGGCGCGGCGCCAGGGCATAGAGGGCGGAGAGGAGCAACATGATGAGGACGATGGCGCCGGCCCAGCGCACGACGAGCCAGAGCGCGTCGAAGGCCGGCCGGGCGAAAGGGACGCTCGCCGGCAGGAGCCGGCGGATGGGATTGCCGAGGACCAGCAGGAGCGACGCTACGCCGCCGAGCAGCACCGTCACGCCGACGAGGGGGACAGCGGCGATGCGGCGGCGGACGAACCCTCGGTCCTCGTCCACCTCGTAGGCAGCGTCGAGCGCAAGCTGGAGCGCCGCCATGGCCTCTATCGAGCTCCAGACCGCCACGAGGAGACCGAAGACGATCTCGAGCACGTCGGCCCTCCCGTGAGCGGGACGCCGCAGCGCCTCGTCGATGACGTTCGCCATCTGGACGGGAAGCAGCACGCGGGCGTCGCCGACTACGCGCCGGAGCGACGACGGCGAGACGCCCCCGAGGCCGAGGACGCCGATCGCCGCCACGAGCGCCGGGAAGAAGGCGAGGAAGCCGTGGAAAGCGAGACTGGCGGCGCTCATCGTGATGCGGTCCTTCGCCGATTCCGAGAGCACATGACGGAAGATGTGCGGCCACCGGCGCAGCCCGACGTCGCGAAGCCCGGCTCTCGCGCCCACAGGCTTGTGCGAATGCCGGGCCCTCGCGCCCACCGCCTTGCCTGAATGCTCGGCCATGCCCCAGTCTGGCCCGCCGGTAGCATCGCCTCCTTGCCCGCGCCCGAACCCGACTTTGAAGCCGAGGACGATCCCGCCGTCCCGCCGCGGGCAGCGGTCATCGGGACCTACAGGGACGCCGTCGTCCCGGTCGTCCTTCGCGCCGGGCTGCATGTGACCGACGACCTGGCCTCGGCCGACGCGATCATCTGGTGCTCGCCGGATCCGACGGGCCTGTCCGAGGCCCTCGAGGCGGCGAAGGGGGCACGCTGGGTGCAGCTTCCATACGCCGGGATAGAGCGCTTTGTGGGGTTCATGACGCCCGAGCGGATCTTCACCTGCGCCAAGGGCATCTACGGGCCGGCGGTCGCCGAGATGGCCCTCACCCTACTGCTCACCGTCTTCCGTCGCATCGATCGCTACGTCGGGGCGTCGGCGTGGGAGGGGCTGCCTCAGCAGAGCCTCGCCGGTTCGCATGTCGTCATCTTGGGCGGGGGCGGGATAGGTCGCTCGCTGGTCGCGATGCTGCAACCTCTAGACGCGAGAGTCACTGTGGTGCGACGCAGCGGCGAACCGATCGACGGCGCCTCGGTCGTGGACGGCGGAGTGCTCGAGTCGGGGCCTGCGCGACAGGACCTCCTCGGTTCCGCAGACGCCGTCGTGCTCGCCCTGCCGCTCACCCCAGAGACCTCGGCACTCGTGGATCTGGCCTTCCTGCAGGAAATGAAGCCCTCGGCGTGGCTCGTCAACGTCGCCCGGGGCCGCATCGTCGTCACCGACGACCTCGTGAAGGCCCTTGACGAGCGCACCATCGCCGGGGCATGTCTCGACGTGACAGACCCGGAGCCATTGACGACGGGTCATCGGCTGTGGCGGCTTTCGAATTGCATCGTCACCCCGCACGTCGCCAATACCCCCGAGCTCGGCGGTGCGTCGCTCCTGGCCCAGGTCGAGGAGAACTGTCGGCGCTTCGCAGCAGGAGAGACCCTCGACGGAATCGTCGACCAGGCCGGCGGCTACTGAGCTCAGGTACCCTGTGCGGCGCCCGCGGGCGTAGCTCAATGGCAGAGCCCCAGCCTTCCAAGCTGGTTATGCGGGTTCGATCCCCGTCGCCCGCTCTCTGGGTCAGCGAGAGAACTGACCCAGTCCCAGCGACAAAAGTACGCGCCGACGTCCTCCAATTGTGGGATGCGGGTGTGACAGTGCCTCCGACGTCGCTGTCCTGGGGCCGCGCTGTGCCTTCGGGCGTCTCGCCGTGCCGATCGGCGCGGTCGTCCCGCAGGTGCCGTGACCCCGGGCTGGTGACCGGCTAAGTCTTCGGGCGGAAGTCCTTCAGGCTGACCCGCCGACGTCTGGCTCGTGCTGCGACCTCGGCGCCTATCCCGTCGGCTCGCATCTGCCTGAACGCGGCGATCTTGCGGATGTTGGCGGCCACGAGGAGCAGCCCGGCGAACACGCTCTGGGCGGCGATGCCGCGCACTCTGCGGCGGTCGGGGCTGGCGAGGGACTCGTGGGCGGTGTCCTTCAAAAAGCCGTTCAGCCCCTCGATCGTGTTGCGGTAGGAGGCGTAGGTGTCGTGCCAGGGCTCTCCCCCAAAGGCGAGCTCCTGGCGAAAGCGCGCCGCCGACGTCGGGGGCGATCGTGACCGCGCTCTGGGTGCAGATCTTTCCCGGGTGCTCCGGCGCTGCGGTGACTCGCCGATCGCCTTGTCCTCGTCGCGAAGCGGGCAGCAGAGCCTCGGGCGGTCCCCGAGCGCAGGGCAGCTGTAGCGCTCGTAGCCGTCCTCGTCAGGTCCCTGGTGGCGCGTGAGGCGCCAAGGGACACGTGCCTCGATGCGCGCCTTCAGCGTCTTGTCGTCGATCTTCCCGGCGCGCTGCTCCGCGCTCGCCTCGACGAGGCCCCTCGGCATCGCCGGGCAATAGAAGGCCCCGTCGACGAGGACGGCGCCTTGCGAGCTTGCCTGCAGACCGAGGTCGGCGGCCTTGTAGTCCATCACGACCCGGTAACCGAGAGCTGCGACGGGGAGCGCGAAGTGCTCCGGTAGGCACTGGGTGTAGCCGCGGTCGGCCCCCAAGTAGCCGGCCGGGTAGCCGCGGCGCCGCAGCGAGGCGAGCAGTGCCACGCCCTTTCCGCCGGGGTCCTCGCCCGGCTTTGCGAGAGAGAGCCCGAGCACGAGGTTCGGGTGGCGCGGAAGAGAACCGGGGCCTCTTCCGCTCACCACGATCGTCGCGTCGAGCGCCCAGGCGACCTTGCGGTAGGTCTTCCCTGTCGGCCCGGTCGCCTGGCGGTGGTCGCCCTCGCGCACGTACCAGCCGCCGTCGGGGTCAGACGCGGTGGTCCCCGCCGCCCGCGACGGCCCGCGGCTGTAGAGCGGGACCGGCGTGGCGTCGAGGCCGACCGAGCCCGTGAAGCCGGCCAGCTCGTCATCTGTGCAGATAGCGACGCTGGCGTCGAGCAACCTCTCGAGGACCGCGGCGAGGCGTTCTCTGCGCTTTTCGACCTCGGCTCTCGAGAGCGCCTTGCGCCTCTTCGCGGCGGCCTCGGCGGTGAGAATGGCGTTTTTCGCCTCGAGCGAGGGGTCGATCACCTGGAGGGCGGAGTGGAACAGGTAGCGCACGCAGCGGTAGCGGGCGAGGAAGCTCTTTCTCGTCTCGGCCCTTCCCACCACCCCGAGTTGGTCTCTCCAGTGGGCGGGCAGGTCGCGGTAGAGCAGCTTGGTCGCCGCCTTCAGGTGCAGCGGCCGGTCGAGGGTGGCGAGCAGCAGCAACGCCACGAGCAGCGCCCGCAGCGGCAGGCCGCGCGGCCGTCCGGTCGGCCGGGCGATCAGAGCCTCGAGCTCGTCGGCGACCCCCGAGGAGTCGATGACCTCGGCGGCGAAGCCGATCTGGTCCTCGGAGATCACCGAGGCGAGCGGCGGGATCGAGACGCTCATCGGCCCTCTGCCAGTGCCTTGCGCAGCGCCGCCTTGGAGTGGGGAGCCGAGGGCACCTGGCGGGAGTAGTAGAGGAGCGACTCCACCTCTTCGATCCCGGTGAGGAAGAGGATCTCCGCGAGCTGGGTCCCCCATGCGAGGAGGTCACAGACGTAGCTCGCCCGCAGGCGAGCCACCGATAGCCGCGGCGAGCCCGGCTCGGCGACGAGGTTGGCGCAGAAGTCGTTGACGAAGTTCGCGTAGCTGCGCTCGGCGTCTTCGGGGTGGAACAGGTAGCCCGCGACCGAGCGGCGATGAAGCCGCCCGAGGAGCTGTGCGGTGTCCGCGCCGAGCGGGACGACTCGCTCGCGGTTGCCGCTGACGGCGATCACGCCGGCGGACAGGTCGAGGTGCTCGCGACGACAAGCCACCACCTCGCCCGCACGCAGCCCCGCCCCCATCGACAGCGCCATCAAGCACAGTGCCGAGCGGCGCCGCCACGGACGCGGTTGGGAGCAGGCGATCGACCACAGCTCGGCCCGTTCGGCCGCGCTGTAGGCCGGGCGTGCCACAGAGCCGGCAAAGCGCGCGGCGACGCGCGGGCGGGGGTCGGGTGAGAGTTGGCGCAGAACCGAGCGGTAGGTGCCGCGTGTCGGCTTCGAGCGGTCGGCGATCGCCCGCAGGCACCAGGCCTCGATCGCGGGGTTGGCGAGCGGGACGTCTCCCATCCCGATCCCCTCGTAGAAGCTCGCCATCGCGCCGCGCACGTAGCCGGCACGCCGGGCCGAGGGGGGCGGCATCGATCGCATTGTCACCCAGTATGCTTACTGATGGGACACGGGTGGTGGATGCTCGCAGACATGTCAGCTTCAGAGCCAGCACGGCGCCGCAGGGAGGCCTTGGCCGCGATCGGCCGGCTCGGGCCCTGCCTGCCGGGGACGGTGACCGAGCGCACGACGGCTTGCGCCAGCCCAGGGTGCCGCTGCCACTCCGATCCAGCGCTGCGCCACGGTCCGTACTGGATCTGGACAAGAAAGGTGAGCGGCAAGACCGTGTCGAAGAACCTCAGCGCCGCGCAGGCGCAGCGCTACCGCTCGTGGCTGAAGAACAAGCGGCGCCTCGACGAGCTCGTCGCCGAGCTCGAGCAGCTGTCGGTCCTCGAGATGGCCGACAACGAGAAGTGGCCCGCACCCGACGATCCCCCGCCGGACAAGCGGCGGCGCAGAGCCGGGGCGTGACCGCTGGGGAGCCGGCCCGGCCAAGCTGGGGAACGGTCGTCGTGCACGCCTTGTCGGAGCTGGTCAGTGAGTTTTGTCGCTGACCC